>NZ_JBQTCJ010000049.1:0-38019 GCF_052380005.1 Salinarimonas sp. NSM | reverse complement strand
GCCCCGAGCACCGCCGCGGCGACGACGCCGGCGGCGAGCGCGAGGCGGGCGCCTCTCACGCGCCGACCCGCGGGTCGAGCCGCCGGCGCGCCAGGGCGGCGAGCGCGTGCACCCCCAGCAGCCAGAATGCGACGAGGGCGACGTAGGCCTGGAGCAGCGCGTAGTCGCGCGTCGCCACCGCCGCCACGACCCGGTCCGACAGGCCCGGCACCGAGAACACGATCTCCGCCACCGCCGTGCCGCCGACGATCCAGGCGGCTTCCGGCGTGATCGCCGCGAGCACGGTGAGCGCCGCGTGCCGGCGCCCGTGCCGCCAGAGCGCGCGGGTGCGCGAGAGACCCTTCATGCGCGCGGTGATCATGTACGGCGCGGCCGCGGCCTCCGCGAAGGCGACGCGTGCGACCCTGGCGACGGCGCCCGTCGAGAACAGCGCGACGAGCGCGATCGGCAGCACGAGCCGCTCCGCGACCGAGCCGGTGAGCGGGGCGAGGAGCCTCCACTCCACCGCGACGAGCCACAAGAGCACGAGCCCCACTGCGAAGGCCGGCAGCGCCTGGGACGAGACCGCGAGCACGCGGCTCGCGCGGTCCGCGAGCCCGCCCGGTCGCGCCGCCGCGGCGAAGCCGAGCGCGAAGCCGCCCGCGACCGCCGCCCCGAGCCCGCCCGCGCCGATCGCCGCCGACCACGGCGCGCGGGCCGCGACGTCGGCCAGGATCGGCCGGCCGGTCACCGGAGAGACCCCCCAGTCCAGCGTCAGGAAGCCGCCGAGCCACGCGGCGAACTGCGCCGGCAGGGGCCGGTCGAGCCCGAAGGCGGCGCGCAGCGCCGCGACGGCGTCCGGCGTCGGCGCGACGTTGCCCGCCGCGAGCAGCATCTCGACCGGGTCCCCCGGCATGGCACGCACCAGCGCGAAGGCCGCCGCGGTCACGAGCAGCCATGCGCCGAGGAACCCCGCGCCGCCCCGCAGCGCCGTCGCCATGCGCTCAATCCGCCGGCGCGAGGTCTGGGCGGATGACGTAGTAGTCCGAGCCCCAGGGCTCGTAGCCGGCGAGCCGGTCGGAGAGGCCCACGTGCCATTCCGGCGTCACGAGGTAGGCCACCGGCGCGCCCTCGGCCGCCAACGCCTGAGCCTCCCGCGCGAGGCGCAGGCGCTCGGCGGGGTCCTCGGCGCTCGCCAGCTCCGCGACGAGAGCGTCGAGCGCGCCCGACGACCAGCCGGAATAGTTGCGCGCGCCCTCGCTCCCGAGGAAGAGCGAGAGGAAGAAGGCCGGATCGCCCGCGGGCGCCGTGTGCTGGGCCCAGAGCAGGAGGTCGAAGTCGCCGCCGGACGCGACGTCGTTGGGCTGCTCCGTCACCCGCGTCGTCACCCCGACGCCGATCTCGGCGAGCGCGGCGCGCAGCACCGGCTGGAGCGTGACGAGATCGGGCCGCTGCGGGTAGGCGACGAGGTCGAGCACGAGCCGCTCGCCGTCCTTGGCGCGCACGCCGTCCGTGCCGAGGTGCCAGCCGGCCTCCTCGAGCAGGCGCCGCGCCTCGTCCGGATCGTGGGCGGGCACGACGTCGGCGGCGAAGGGATACGCGTCGGCGAAGGCACCCGTCGCCGGGCGCCCGGCGCGGATGGCCGCGACGAGCGTCGCGCGGTCCACGGCGCGGTCGATCGCGCGGCGCACGGCCGGGTCGGCGAGCGGGCCCGCGCGCGTGTTCATGAACATCATGTACTGGTAGGCGACGGGGAAGGAGCGCACGCTCACGCCCTCGCGAGCCCGCAGCATCGAGAGCGTCTCCACCGGCAGGTTGAAGGCGAGGTCGACCTCGCCCGCCGCCAGGGCGATCGCCATCGCCTGCCCGTCGCCGACCCGCCGCAGGTCGATCGGCACGCGGGCCTCGGCGTTCGGGTAGTGCGGGTTCGGCGCGAGCGCCATGCGCGCGCCGGGCTCGAAGGCGGCGACGGCGTAGGGGCCGGTGAAGATCGGGCCGGCGTCCGTCTGCCGGTAGACCGGGAAGGCCCATTCCGCCAGGATCGACGGCAGGATCGGCGTCGGCCGCTCGGTCTCGACGAGGAGCGTCCCCGCGTCGAGCGGCGTGAAGGCGAGGCGTCCGGCGCTGGCGCGCGCCGCCGGGTTCTCGGCGCCCGTCCTGTTCAGGGCGGCGGCGACCGCCTCGGCGTCGACCGGCGTGCCGTCGGAGAACGTGCGGCCTTCGGCGAGCGTCACGATCCAGGCGCCGTCGTCGCGGCGCTCGGCCGCCTCGGCGAGGAGCGGCACGATCGTCCCCTCGCGCGAGACCGTGAAGAGCCCCTCCGCGATCCCGTGGGAGACGAGCGCCCAGCCGGCCGAGCCGTCGACCGGGTCGAGGCTCTGCGTCACGAAGGTCTTGGCGACGACGAGGGGCGCGGGATCGGCGGCGATCGCCGGGGCGGCGACGAGCACCGCGGCGCTCGCCAGGCCGGCCGCGAGCAGCGTGCGGCGGGCGATGGCGAACCTATGGACAGCGGGCACGCGCGCGGCGTGCCTCGGGTCGCGAATCATGGTCACTCCTCCGGGCCTCCCCGCCCGTCTCGTGGCAGTCGTCTCGGCGGTCGCCGAGGTCGGCAGGTCTCCTGGCTCGCGGGTCGTCGCCGCCCCCCGCCTTCCCGGCTCCCGGGCGGGCGCCCGGCGGCCAGTGGCATGATGGGAGGAAGCTCTCCGCTCACAGTTGCGGGGGCAGCCCCGGAGTCGCGCCCGCCGCTCGCGCGGCCGGCCCTCACCGGGTTCCCTCTTCGTCCCCTTTCGGGGAACCGACGGGGGCACGCTATCCGCTTCCACCGGCGCGTCAAGCCGCCGCAGCCTTTCTTCGCCTCCAGAGATGTAACGCTATAACATAACGTATCTTGGCGGCGCTGGCCGGTCAAGCGGTCGCGCTTGCACGGGCGGACGAGCGCCGCCACACTGCCCGCCATGCTGACCACCTTCTTCGCCGAGCTGCGCGCCGCGCGCATCCCCGTCTCGCTGCGCGAGTACCTGACGCTGCTCGGCGCGCTGGAGCGCGATCTCGCGGGCAAGCGGGTGGAGGATTTCTACTACCTCTCCCGCGCCGCGCTGGTGAAGGACGAGCGCAACCTCGACAAGTTCGACCGCGTGTTCTCCCGCGTGTTCAGGGGGCTCGGCACGATGGGCGAGGCGCTCGAGGCCGCGGAGATCCCGGAGGAATGGCTGCGCAAGATCGCCGAGCGCTACCTGACGCCCGAGGAGAAGGCCGAGATCGAGGCCCGGGGCTGGGACCGGCTGATGGACGAGCTGAAGCAGCGCCTCGCCGAGCAGAAGGGCCGCCACCAGGGCGGCTCGAAGTGGATCGGCACGGCGGGCACCTCGCCCTTCGGCGCCTACGGGTACAACCCCGAAGGCATCCGCATCGGCCAGGACGGCAACCGCAACTTCCGCGCCGTGAAGGTCTGGGACAAGCGGGAGTTCAAGGACCTGGACGACCAGGTCGAGCTCGGCACGCGCAACATGCGCGTCGCGCTGCGGCGCCTGCGCCGCTTCGCCCGCACCGGCGCCGCCGACGAGCTCGACCTCGACGGCACCATCCGCGAGACCGCCCGCCAGGGCTTTCTCGACGTCAAGATGCGCCCGGAGCGGCGCAACGCGGTCAAGGTGCTGCTCTTCCTCGACGTCGGCGGCTCGATGGACTGGCACATCGAGCGCGCCGAGGAGCTCTTCTCCGCCGCGCGGGCGGAGTTCAAGCATTTCGAGCACTTCTACTTCCACAATTGCCCCTACGAGGGCCTGTGGCGCGACAACCGCCGCCGCCATGCGCAGACGATCCCCACCCTCGACGTGATCCGCACCTTCGGGCCGGACTATCGGGCGGTCTTCGTCGGCGACGCCTCGATGAGCCCCTACGAGATCCTGATCCCCGGCGGCTCGGTGGAGCACTGGAACGAGGAGCCCGGCCAGGCCTGGCTCGAGCGCCTGACCGCGCATTTCGGCCGCGCCGCCTGGCTCAACCCCGTGCCGGAGGCGCATTGGGGCCACACCCAGTCGATCGGCCTCGTCTCGCGGCTGATGGGCGGGCGCATGTTCCCGCTGACGCTCGACGGGCTCGACCGGGCGATGCGGGAATTGGTGCGATGAGCATGAGACTTCTTCCGACGACAATCCTGCGCGCCCTGCTCTGCGGGCTTCTCGCGGCAGCCGTGCCCGCCGCCGCCTCGCCCGCCGAGCCCTGCGCGCCACGGACCTTCGACGGTGCGCGCTTCACCGTGTGCGTCGTCGATCCGCGCGACCATGACCTGCGGCTGTTCGCGGCCGGCGAGGACGGGCGTCCGCTCGGGCGCTTCTCGGCCCTGCCGCAGGAGATCGAGGGCGCGCCGCTCGTCTTCGCCATGAACGCCGGCATGTACGACATGAAGCTCGACCCGATCGGGCTCCATGTCGAGCAGGGCGAGACGATCGCGCCCCTCAACACCAACGACGGGCCGGGCAACTTCCACATGAAGCCCAACGGCGTCTTCTTCGTCGCCGGCGGCACCGCCGGGGTCATGACCACCGAGGCCTATCGCGCGGCGCGGCCCAACGCGACGCTCGCCACCCAGTCGGGGCCGATGCTCGTCATCCAGGGCGAGCTCCACCCGCGCTTCATCCCCGGCTCCGATTCGCTCAAGCGCCGCAACGGCGTGGGCGTCGGCGAGGATGGAGAGATCTGGTTCGCGATCTCGGAGGAGCCGGTCTCCTTCCACACCTTCGCCCGCCTGTTCCGCGACGGGCTCGGCACGGAGGACGCGCTCTTCCTCGACGGCGGCCTCGTGCCGAGCCTCTACGCCCCCCATCTCGGCCGCACCGGCGACGGCTGGGCGCCGCTCGGCCCGATCATCGCGGCCTACGCGCGGGGCGACTGAGGCCACCGCTCCCGCCGGGCGACGCGATCCGGGCGGCGGCTCGGCGGGCGGCAAGCATCGCGAAACCATTCCCGCGCACGTGCGCTTAACCTGAACGCGTGTTGACGCTTTCGGATTAACACTCCCCCAAGCGGTATCGATCACAGTCCTCGTACGAACCAACACACCGGTCGCGACAACGAAGACCGGGGAGGCGTCGAACATGATCGATCAAGCTTTGCGCGAATTCGCCGACAATATCTGCGAGAACCGGACGATGACCCTCGAGGACGTGGCGCGACTGCGCACCATCGCCCTCGAGGTGGGCATCGCCACGCGCGAGGAGGCGGACGTCCTCATCGCGCTCGACCGCACCGTGAAGCGGGCGGACGAGGCGGCCGCGCAGGCCTGGTCGGAGCTGTTCGCATCCCTCGTCGTCGACTTCGTCGTGTGGGGCGCGCGCCCCACCGGCGTCGTCGATTCCGGGCTCGCCCGCTGGCTCGTCACCTCTGTCAACGCCTGCGGCGGCCCGAGCGAGAACGCCCGGCGCGCCGTCGCGCAGATGGTGCGCGAGGCGCACCGGGTCGACGAGACGCTGCTCGTCTTCGTCATGCGCGGCGGTGTCATGCGCATGCGCGACGTCCTCGACGCGCCCGAGGTGCCCAAGCGGCTCAAGGACGCGGCGCGCAAGGCCGACCGCGCGGCGTGACCGGCGCGCGGCGCGCCTCTCAGTCGAAAGAGGCGTGGACGAGACCCGCCGCGGGTCGCTAGAACCTCGGGGCGTCTCACCGACGACCAGCGAGGCCCGCGTTCATGTTCGACAAGATCCTCATCGCCAATCGCGGCGAGATCGCCTGCCGCGTGATCAAGACCGCACGCAAGATGGGAATCGCGACGGTCGCCGTCTATTCCGACGCCGATCGCGATGCGGTGCACGTCGACATGGCGGACGAGGCGGTGCACATCGGCCCGGCGGCGGCGGCCGAGAGCTACCTCGTCATCGAGAAGATCGTCGAGGCCTGCCGGAAGACCGGCGCGCAGGCGGTGCACCCGGGCTACGGCTTCCTCTCCGAGCGCGAGGCCTTCCCCAAGGCGCTGGCGGAGGCCGGCATCGTCTTCATCGGCCCCAATCCCGGCGCCATCGCCGCGATGGGCGACAAGATCGAATCGAAGAAGGCGGCCGCCGCCGCGAAGGTCTCGACGGTGCCGGGCTTCCTCGGCGTCATCGAGAGCCCGGAGCACGCGATCGCCATCGCCGAGGAGATCGGCTTTCCCGTCATGCTCAAGGCCTCGGCCGGCGGCGGCGGCAAGGGCATGCGCATCGCCTGGTCGAAGGACGAGGTGGCCGAGGGCTTCGCGCGGGCGCGCTCGGAGGCGGCGAGCTCCTTCGGCGACGACCGGGTCTTCGTCGAGAAGTTCATCACCCAGCCCCGCCACATCGAGATCCAGGTGCTCGGCGACAAGCACGGCAACTGCATCTGGGTGTCCGAGCGCGAATGCTCGATCCAGCGCCGCAACCAGAAGGTCGTCGAGGAGGCGCCCTCGCCCCTGCTCGACCCGCAGACCCGCCGCCTCATGGGCGAGCAGGCGGTCGCCCTCGCCAGGGCGGTCGGCTACGACTCGGCCGGCACGGTCGAGTTCGTGGCGGGGCAGGACAAGTCCTTCTACTTCCTCGAGATGAACACGCGCCTCCAGGTCGAGCACCCGGTCACCGAGATGATCACCGGCATCGATCTCGTCGAGGAGATGATCCGCGTCGCCGCCGGCGAGCGGCTCCGCTGGACCCAGGACGACGTTCGCCTCGACGGATGGTCGATCGAGAGCCGCATCTACGCCGAGGACCCGACGCGCAGCTTCCTGCCCTCGACGGGTCGGCTGACCATCTACCGCCCGCCGGCGGAGGGCAGCGCGGACGGCGTCACCGTACGCAACGACACCGGCGTCGAGGAAGGCGGGGAGATCTCGATCTGGTACGATCCGATGATCGCCAAGCTCGTCACCCACGCTCCGACCCGCGAGGCGGCCATCGACGCGCAGTCGCGGGCCCTCGACGCTTTCGCCATCGACGGCATCCGCCACAACATCCCCTTCCTCACCGCGATCATGCAGAACCCGCGCTGGCGCGAGGGGGCGCTGTCGACGGCCTTCATCGCAGAGGAGTTTCCCGAGGGCTTCCAGGCGCCGGAGCCCGCGGGCGTGGTCGCGACCCGCATGGCGGCGGTGGCGGCGTGGATCGACTATCTCGAGGCGCGGCGCAAGCGCACGATCTCGGGCCAGATGCTCGGGCGCGAGCTCCACGTCTCGCGCGAGCGCGTCGTCATGCTGGAGAAGCAGCGCTTCGACGTCACGGTGGACGAACGCCCCGACGGAATCGTCGTGATCGGCTTCTCCGACGGCGGCGCGGTGCCGGTCGCGAGCGGCTGGCGGCCCGGCGACCCGGTGTGGGAGGGCACCGTCGCGGACGTCGCGATCGCGGTGCAGGTTCGCCCGATCGTCAACGGCGTCTTCCTGCAGCACCAGGGCGCCTCGGCGAAGGCCAAGGCCTTCACCGCAGCGGAGGCGCGTTTCGTCGAGCTGATGCCCGAGAAGGTGCCGGCGGACACGTCCAAGCAGCTGCTGTGCCCGATGCCGGGCCTCGTCAAGGCGCTGATGGCCGAGGTCGGCCAGGAGGTGAAGGCGGGCGAGCCGCTCGCGATCGTCGAGGCCATGAAGATGGAGAACGTGCTGCGCGCCGAGCGCGACGGCACCGTCGCGGCCATCCACGCCGAGGAGGGCGACAGCCTCGCCGTCGATGCCGTGATCCTCGAGTTCGCCTGACGCGCACGCACGCCCGATGCCGCTCTACTTCGCCTACGGGTCCAACATGGACCGCACGCAGATGGCTGCCCGCTGCCCCGCCTCGCGGCCGATAGGCACCGCGCGGCTGATGCGCCACCGTGTCGTGATCATGCGCGAGGGCTGGGCGAGCGTCGCGCGCGCGCCGCACGGCGCCGTGTGGGGCGTGCTGTGGGACCTCGCGCTGCGCGACGTCCCGGCGCTCGACCGCTGGGAGAGCCTCCACACCGGGCTGTACACGAAGCTCGTGCAGCCGGTGCTGACCGAGAAGGGCGCGCGCCGCGCGATCGTCTACGTGGGCCGCGCCAGCGAGGGCGGCACGCCGCAGCCGGGCTACCTCGAATCGGTCGTCGCCGCCGCGGAGGCCGCCGGGCTGCCGCCGAGCTGGCTCGCGACGCTGCGGGCCCTGCACCCGGACGCGGCGCAAAGGCGCCATTCCTGACTGGATTGCCGTCGCACGACGTTCTCCGTGGAACGAATTCGCCTTTCTGTAACCAATGCCCTTCCGTGTCGGCGCGGCTTCGCGCATACTTCGGAAAAACACGGATGCGGGACGCTGGATGACCGACAACGAACGACGCGGCGCGCTCTATGCGCCCACCTTCATCGCGGTGGCGCCGAACGGGGGCCGGCGGACGAAGGCGGATCATCCCGCCCTGCCGCTGACGGCGGGGGAGTGCGCCGCCGTGGCCCGCGCGGCACAGAGCGCCGGTGCGGCGATGATCCATCTGCACGTGCGCGACCGCGAGGGCCGCCACAGCCTCGACCCCGGCTTGTACCGCGAGGCGATCGCCGCGGTGCGCGACGCCGCCGGGCCGCGCATGGTGGTGCAGATCACCACCGAGTCGATCGGCCGCTACGCGCCCGACGAGCAGGTCGCGGTGGTCAAGGCGGTCAAGCCCGAGGCGGTGTCGATGGCGCTGCGCGAGATCGCGCCCGTCGAGTCCGACGCCAAGCGCCTGTCGGACCTGCTCGCCTTCTGCGAGGCGGAGCGCATCGCGCCGCAGATCATCGCCTACGACCGTACCGATGCCGACCGGCTCGCGCGCTGGGCGCATGCGCGGGTGATCGACGCGCGGCAGGTCTCCATCCTGTTCGTGGGCGGGCGCTACGACCCGCCGACCCCCGCGCGGCCGACCGACTTCATCCCGATGGTCGAGAGCTGCGCCGACATCTACCGCGACTTCATGGTCTGCGCCTTCGGTCCGCGCGAGGCGGGCTGCGGCGTGCTCGCGGGGCTGCTCGGCGGCCACGTCCGCTGCGGCTTCGAGAACAACCTCGCGCTCCCCGACGGCTCGCCCGCCGCCGACAACGCGGCCGTGGTGGCCGCCCAGGCGAAGGCGCTCACGGCGGCGGGGCTGACGATCGGGGATGCGATCGCGCTTCGCTCGCTGTGGGGGATCGAGGGGCGCTGAGGATCGGTGCGACGGCCGGCGCCCGCGCGAACGCCCGTGCCGGCAGCAGGCTCGGGATCAGCGTCGCCGCGGCGGCGAGCACGAAGACGCCCTCGCGCCCGAGCGCCGGGGAGAGCGCGCCGCCGACGATCGGCCCGATCATCGCGCCGAAGGTGAAGACGAGGAAGGTCGCGCCGAAGCCGGCGGAGGGCCGCTCCCGGAAGACGCGCAGGCTCCAGACGCCGAGGAGCCCCGTCACGAAGATGAAGGCCGCCCCGAACACGGCCCCCGAGACGGCGATCGCCGCGCCCGACGCGGGCGCGAGGCCGATCAGGAGGCAGGCGGCCGCGATCGTCGCGAGCGTGCCGCGGGTGACGAGCGGCAGCCCGCGCCGGTTCACCGCGTCTCCCGTGAGCGCGCCGACGAAGCCCGAGACGCCGGTCAGCGCCCAGAAGGCGATCTCCGGCCGCGCGAGGCCGCCGAGCGACCCGCCCGCCTCGAAGATCGTGGCGATGGAGAAGGTCCAGTACACCGCCGTGGTGAGCCCGGCGACGAGCGCGCTCGCGTAGAGCGGGAGCGCAGCCGGCGCGACGAGGTCGGCCGCGCGGAAGGAGCGCGCGCGCGTCGCGCCGACGGATGCGCTCTTCGGCGGATGGGGCGGCGCGAGCGCGATCGCGCCGGCGCCGAGCAGCACCGAGGCGAGCGCGAACGCGCCCCACGCGTGCTGCCACAGCGCGGCGGGCGCCAGCGCGAAGGGCGCGGCCAGGATCACGCCGGCGCCCGTTCCCGAGTTCATGATGGCGAAGAGCCGGTTGCGACCCTCCTCGCGCGCGACGACCGAGACCCAGTCCGACAGCGCGGGGAAGACGAGCCCCGGGCTCGCACCCGCCAGCGCGACGCCGACGGCGAGCGCAGCGAGCCCGTCCGCCGCCGCGACGATGGCCGCGCCCCCGCAGGCGGCGGCGACGCCGAGCGCGATCGGCAGGCGCGGCCCCAACCGGCCGGACGCCCAGGCCGCCCCGATCGTGGCGAGGACGTAGGACGCGTAGGAGCCGCTGGCGACGAGCCCCTGCATCGGCTCGTCCATCCCGAAGGTCTCGGCCATGCGCGGGAGGAACAGCCCGTAGCCGTAGCGGGCGATCCCGAAGGAGACGCCCACGAGGGCGAGGCCGGCGACGGCGGTCCAGAAGAGCGGGGGAGGGCGGTGCATGACGGACTCGCGTTGGTTTATACAAATCTGTATAATCGATTGGATGAGCAGAGTCGAATCGTCGATCAAGGCCGAATCTTGGTGGAAAATATCAAAGTGGAGATGAAACTCAGATGACGGAAAGTCACGCCTCCATCGTCGAGGCGGCGAACGATCTATTCTATCGTCGTGGCTTCGTCGGCGTCAGCGTCGAGGATCTGCTGGCGGCGTCGGGGCTGTCGCGCGGGACGTTCTACAAGCACTTCCGCAGCAAGCACGCGGTCGTGCTCACGGTGCTCGCCCACCGCGCCGCCCTCTTCGAGCAGGCGATCGCGCGCGGCCTCGCGGATGCGCAGGGCCATGGAGCGATCGTGGACGCGCTGTTCGCCGCGCTGTCCGATTGGCACGAGACCCACGGCGCCCGCGGCTGCCTGTTTCAGACGGCGGCCTCGGAGTACGGGCGCGGGCACCCGGACGTCCTGCGCCTCGCGCGCGACCACAAGATCCGCGTCCGCGGCCTCGTCGAGACCGCGCTCGCGCGCGCCGGCCTGCGCGACGCCCGCTTCGCGGCCGAGCCGCTCATGCTCCTGATGGAGGGCGCCGTCGCGCTCGGCCAGTTCGCCGACCAGCGCCGGCAGATCGAGGCGGCGCGGCGGGTGGCGCGCTCGGTCGTGTGAGCGTCGCGGGGATTGTCCTTCCCTGTAGAAGAAGGTGGCTCGGCGGCGAAGCCGACGAGACGGATGGGGCGCGCGGAACGCGCGTTTGGCGAAGCCGAAGTGGACGTCCTCGACCGGACACCGTGGTTTACGCTTCGCGACACCCGTCGCTCGCGCGCCGCGCCCCATCCGTCACCGGCTTCGCCGGCGCGACGTTCCCCTACAGGGAAGGAGAAGAGGGGCGATCGCCCGCCTCTTCTCGCCCGCGGGCGCGGGCATGACCCATCTCCCTCACGCCTCCGGCCGGCGGTACACCCACACCCGCGCCGGTGGCAGGTTCAGCCAGATGCGCTGGGAGGGGGTCGCGGTGTACTCGCTCGGGTGCTTGGGGATCGGCGGCACCACGGCGTAGGTGAACTGCACGAAGGGGGCGCCCGGGCGCGAGAGGTCGTGCGCGGCGCGCAGCAGCGCGAGGCGCTGCTCGACGGGCTTGGTGAACAGGGGCAGCGACGAGATCGTCGCGGCCGCCGGCTCGGCGAGGAGCTCGCTCACCGTGGTGCGGATGTCGTAGGCGTCGCCCTGGATCACCGTCGCGCGCGGGAAGCGGTGGCGCAGCAGGCGGCAGAAATCCGGGTTGAACTCGACGAGGACGAGTCGCTCCTGCTCGATGCCGCGGTCCACGAGCGCATCGGTCACGGGTCCCGTGCCGGGCCCGAGCTCGATCACCGGGCCGGGGGCGCGCGCATCGACATAGGCGGCCATGGTGCGGGCGAGCAGCTTGCCCGACGGGGTGACGGCGCCGGTGACGAGGGGCCGCTCGATCCAGGAGCGCAGGAACCGGGCCTCGTCGTCGAGATCGACCGGAACCTTCTTCTGCGTTTGCCGATGGGAGCTTGGCAGCACGCCTGATTCCTTTCCTGGCGGCGGCCCGAACGTGCGGGCGAGCCGTATAGAGCAACCGTACCGACGCGCGTCAAGCCCGTCCGGTTCCGCCGAAGAACTCGCGCACCCTGTTCAGGAAGCCGTGGCTCTCGGGGTGCGTGTCCCGCGAGCATTCCGTCTCGAACTCCTGGAGGAGCTCCCTCTGCCTTTTCGTGAGGTTCTGTGGCGTCTCGATGACGACCTGGATGTGGAGGTCGCCCACGTCGCGCGAGCGAAGCACCGGCATGCCCTTGCCGCGCAGGCGGAACTGCTTGCCGGTCTGGGTGCCCGCCGGGATCGTCACCCTCGCGTCGGAGCCGTCGATCGTCGGCACGGTGACCTCGCCGCCGAGCGCCGCCTTGATCATCGGGATCGGCACGCGGGCGAACAGGTCCGCACCGTCGCGCTGGAAGAAGGAATGCGGGGCGATCGACAGGAAGATGTACAGATCGCCCGCAGGCCCGCCGCGCAGGCCGGCCTCGCCCTCGCCGGCGAGGCGGATGCGGGTGCCTTCCTCGACGCCGGCGGGAATGTTGACCGACAGCGTGCGCTCGCGGGTGACCCGGCCGGCGCCCTGGCAGATCTCGCAGGGGTCGTCGATCACCTCGCCGCGGCCGAGGCAGGTGGGGCAGGTGCGCTCGATCGTGAAGAACCCCTGCGTCGCGCGCACGCGGCCGTAGCCGTTGCAGGTGCCGCAGGCCTTGGGCTTCGAGCCCGGCTTCGCGCCGGAGCCGCCACAGGCCTCGCAGGCGATGGCGGTGGGGATCTTCAGGTCCTCCGTGCGGCCCTTGAAGGCGTCCTCGAGCGTGATCTCGAGGTTGTAGCGCAGGTCCGCCCCGCGCTCGCGACCCGTCCCGCCGCCGGCCCCGCGCCCGCCGCGCCGGGGCCCGCCCTCGCCGAAGAAGTTCTCGAAGATGTCCGACATGAAGTCGGAGAAGTCGGGCCCGAAGCCGGGCCCGCCCCCCGCGCCGCCGCCCGCGCCCTGGAAGGCGCCGTGGCCGAAGCGGTCGTAGGCCGCGCGCTTCTGCGGATCGGAGAGGACCTGGTAGGCCTCGTTGAGCTCCTTGAACTTGAGCTCGGCCTCGGCGTTGCCGGGATTACGATCCGGGTGCCATTGCATGGCCAGCTTGCGGAAGGCGCTCTTGAGCACCTTCTCGTCCGCCGTCTTCTCGACGCCGAGGATCTCGTAATAGTCGCGCTTCGCCATCGGGGCAGGTGCCTTCGCTCAGTCGCCGACGGGCGGCCGGGTGGCCCGATCGGCGGACGGCCGGGGCTGGGACCCGGCCGGATGGTCGCTCGAGCGCCCGCGTCGAGGGTCCCGTGCGGGCGGTTCGTCGTGGACACGCGGACGCCGCGCCCGCCGGGCTCGCGGAGAGCCCGATCGGACGCGGCGCCGGTTCACTCAGCGCGCGCTCGTCACGCGCGCTTCTTCTTGTCCTCGTCGTCGACCTCCTGGAAGTCGGCGTCGATGACGTCCTCGTCGCTCTTCTGCTCGGCGCCACCCTCGGCGGAGGCACCGGCGTCGCCGCCCTCGGCCTGGGCCTTGTACATCGCCTCGCCGAGCTTCATCGAGGCCTGCATCAGGTCGTTGGTGCGCGACTTGATGGTCTCGAGCTCCTCGCCGCCGAGCGCCTCGCGCAGGGCGTCGATCGCGGTCTGGATGCCCTGGCGGTCGTCCTCCGAGACCTTGTCGCCGTAGTCCTTGAGCGACTTCTCGGTGGAGTGGACGAGCGCCTCGCCGTGGTTCCGCGCCTCGACGAGCTCGCGGCGCTTCTTGTCCTCGGCGGCGTGCGCCTCGGCGTCCTTGACCATCTTCTCGATGTCCGCGTCGGAGAGGCCCCCCGAGGCCTGGATGCGGATCGCCTGCTCCTTGCCGGTCGCCTTGTCCTTGGCCTGGACGTTGACGATGCCGTTGGCGTCGATGTCGAAGGCGACCTCGATCTGCGGCACGCCGCGCGGGGCGGGCGGAATGCCGACGAGGTCGAACTGGCCGAGCAGCTTGTTGTCGGCCGCCATCTCCCGCTCGCCCTGGAAGACGCGGATCGTCACGGCGTTCTGGCTGTCCTCGGCCGTGGAGAAGACCTGCGCCTTCTTGGTCGGGATCGTGGTGTTGCGGTCGATCAGGCGGGTGAACACGCCGCCCAGCGTCTCGATGCCCAGCGACAGCGGCGTCACGTCGAGCAGGAGCACGTCCTTGACGTCGCCCTGGAGCACGCCGGCCTGGACCGCGGCGCCGATGGCCACGACCTCGTCGGGGTTGACGCCCTTGTGGGGCTCCTTGCCGAAGAAGGACTTCACCGTCTCCTGCACCTTCGGCATGCGGGTCATGCCGCCGACGAGCACGACCTCGTCGATCTGCCCGGCGTTGAGGCCCGCGTCCTTGAGCGCCTTCTTGCAGGGCTCGACGGTGCGCTGGATCAGGTCGTCGACGAGGCTCTCGAACTTGGCGCGCGAGAGCTTGAGCGCGAGGTGCTTGGGGCCCGACGCGTCGGCGGTGATGTAGGGCAGGTTGATCTCGGTCTGCGTCGTGGACGAGAGCTCGATCTTCGCCTTCTCGGCCGCCTCCTTGAGGCGCTGGAGCGCGAGCTTGTCCTTCGTCAGGTCGATGCCCTGCTCCTTCTTGAACTCCGCCGCGAGGTACTCGACCACGCGCATGTCGAAGTCCTCGCCGCCGAGGAAGGTGTCGCCGTTCGTCGACTTCACCTCGAAGACGCCGTCGCCGATCTCGAGGATCGAGATGTCGAACGTGCCGCCGCCGAGGTCGTAGACCGCGATCGTGCCGGTCTGCTTCTTGTCGAGGCCGTAGGCGAGCGCGGCCGCCGTCGGCTCGTTGATGATGCGCAGCACCTCGAGGCCGGCGATCTTGCCGGCGTCCTTCGTCGCCTGACGCTGGGCGTCGTTGAAGTAGGCGGGGACGGTGATCACGGCCTGGGTGACCGGCTGCCCGAGATAGCTCTCCGCGGTCTCCTTCATCTTCTGCAGCGTGAAGGCGGAGATCTGCGAGGGCGAATACTGCTTGCCGTCCGACTCGACCCAGGCGTCGCCGTTGCCGCCACGAACGATCTTGTAGGGGACGAGCTCCTGGTCCTTCTTCGTCGTCGGATCGTCGAACGTGCGCCCGATCAGGCGCTTGATCGCGAAGAAGGTGCGCTCCGGATTGGTGACGGCCTGGCGCTTGGCCGGCTGGCCGACGAGGCGCTCGCCCTCGTCGGTGAAGGCGACGATCGAGGGCGTGGTGCGCGCGCCCTCCGCGTTCTCGACGACCTTGGGCGTCGTGCCCTCCATCACCGCGACGCAGGAGTTCGTCGTGCCCAGATCGATACCGATGACCTTACCCATGGCGGGATCCCTCACTTTCAAGCAGACCGCCGAGCCCCGAAGCGACTCGGCCCATGGCTGACTTAAGATTGCCTAGCAGGTTGCTTTCGCTTGCGATTTCGAGCCGTCCGCCCCCCAGGCATCCGGCCCCTTCGTGAACGCGGCTGATATAGGCGTGCCCAAATCACGCCGCAAGGCGGGACATGGGCGGGCGGGGGCGGCGGTTCAAGGGTGACGGTGGCTTCGACGTCGTTCGTGCACGTCGTTCTCGGACCAGCGATGGACACCCGGACCCGCCTCGCCTAGGGTCGCGCCATCGCAACCGCCCGGGTGCCGGTACTTGCCTTCCAGAGCCCTCCGCGTCCTCGCGTTCCCGTTCGTCCTCGCCCCGATCGCGTTCGGCGCGGCGCCGCTCGCGACGGCGCAGCCGCTGGAGCTGCCGGGCGCGCAGTTCTCCCAGCCGCCGGCGCCGATCCCGTCACCCGCCGCGCCGGCGAGCCCCGCCGCGCCGTCCCTGCCGACCGCCCCGGACGTGCCGACCGCGCCCGCCCCCGGGGCTCCAGCGGGCGCCGTCGCCGATCAGGCCGCGCCGGCCCTGCCGCCGCCGGCGGACATCACCGAGCTGACGCTCCACCGCAACGCCCGCGAGGGCGCCCTCGACATCGCCCGATCGGCGCAGGGCCTCGCCGTGACGCTGACGCTGGAGGGGCGGGGCATCTCCGATCCGCAGGAGGCCTGCGCGGTGACCATCGCGGAGGGGGAGGCGGGCGTCGCGCTCACCCCGGTGGCGCCGCTCGGGCGCTATGCCCGCTACCGGCTCGCGGCGTCCGCCTGCCCTGTCGTGGTGACGCTCTTCGCCGACGCCGCCCTCCTGTGGCACGAGGGCGCGTGCACCTTCGAGGCGGCCGACTGCCGGGTCGATCCCGCCGGTGTCTGGGGCCCGCAGCCGGACGTGCTGCCGACCGATCCCGCGCGGCTCGAGCGCGATCTCGTGGAGGCCGACGAGGCGGTACGTGCCGCCTTCCGCACGCTGGCCGAGCGCAGCGACGGCGATGCGCTCCGCTCCGTCCTCGCCGAGCAGGCGGGCTTCTCGGCGGAGCGCGTCACCGCCTGCGCCCGCTACGAGGGCGAGGAGCGCCAGGGCCTGTGCGCGGCGCGCTGGACGCAGGCCCGCGCGGCCGGCCTCCAGGAGCGGCTGGGTACGACACCGGCTCCCCTGCCGCGGGCGAATGCGCCCACGGCGATGCCGGCGGGGCCGGGGCCGCTGTCGATCCTGCCGACGAACAACTGATCATCGATCTCAGCCGCGCCGCGCCTTCTCCCAGCGCTTCACCGCCCGCTCACGGCGCACGCGCCCGAGGCGGCGCAGCCAGAAGATCCCGTCGAGCTGGTCGATCTCGTGCTGCAGGCATGCGGCGCGGAAGCCCTCGGCCGTTTCCTCGCGCGCCCGGCCGTCGAGGTCGACGTAGGCGACGCGCACCGATGCGGGCCGCTCCACCTCGTCGCCGACGCCCGGCATCGACACGGAGCCCTCCGTGAAGCGCGCCGTCTCGTCCGAGGCCCACACCACCCGCGGATCGCAGTAGACCGTCGGCGCGGCGTCACCGGGCAGCTCCAGCACGACGACCCGGAGGATCGCGCCGACGTGGGGGCCGGTGATGCCGACGCCGGGTGCGGCCCGCATCGTGTCGAGGAGATCGTCGGCGAGCGCGCGGATCGCGGCGTCGGGCGTGCCGACGGGCGCGGCGGGCGTCGCGAGCCGCGGGTCGGGCCAGCGCAGGATCGGGCGCACCGGCATCAGCCGGCCTCCGAGGGCGTGCGCTCGAGCAGGCGGTCGATCGCCTGCTGGGCGGCCTCGACCTCCGCCTCGTCGGGCAGCTCGCGGCCGCCGGAATTGAGGAAGGCGCTCGCGCGCGCGATCAGCCGCCGCAGCGCCGGGCCGGTGACGTCGGCCACGTGCGCGGCGTCCTGCGGCTCGCAGGGCGGGCGCAGCGCCCGGATGGCGGTCGTCGCGAGCCGGTCCATGGCGCGCGTCAGCGTCTCGAACGCCTCCCGTCGCTGCGCGGGGAGCGCCTCGTAGGCGGCCCGCGCGGCGGGCGCGCGGCGCAGGTGCGAGGCTGCGAAGTAGGCCGGGTAGCCCACCGGCCGCCAGGCGGCGAGATCGTCGAACGCGCCTTCGTCCTCGGCCGCCAGCTCGACGAGCATGAGGACCTCGCTGAAGTGATTGAGATAGTCGTTCGAGAGACCGCCCGCCGTCGCATCGGCGCCCTCGGGCGCCGGCGCCGCTCGCGTCTCGTCGATCGGGCCGTGCATGGATGGTGCGCCGTCGGGATCGGAAGGTCTCTCATCCTGGCGCACGGGACCGAATAAAGTATTACCCTCGTTTCCGACACGGGCGCCCGGACCCGGATCCCCGCGACCACGAGGTGCGACATGTGCGGCCGCTTCATCATCACCTCGACGCCGGAGGTCTTCCGAGACACCTTCGGCTATGCGCAGACGCCGAACTTCCCCGCGCGCTACAACGTGGCGCCGACGCAGCCCGTGCCGGTCGTCGTGCACGAGGCGGGCGCACCGCGGTTCCGCCTTGTGCGCTGGGGCTTCCTGCCCTCCTGGACCAAGGACCCGAAGGACTTCCCGCTCGTCATCAACGCGCGCGCCGAGACGCTGCTCGAGAAGCCGACCTTCAAGGCGGCGATGAAGCGCCGGCGCTGCGTCTTCCTCGCCGACGGCTTCTACGAGTGGCGCCGCGAGGGCCGCGTCAAGGCGCCCTACCTGATCCGCATGGCATCCGGCGGGCCGATGCCGATGGCCGGTGTGTGGGAGACCTACAGTGATCCGAGCGGGGGCGAGATCGACACCGCCGCCATCGTCACCACCGACGCCAACGGAACGCTGTCGGCCATCCACCACCGCATGCCGGCGATCCTCTCGCGCGAGGACGTGCCGCGCTGGCTCGACGCGACGGGCACGAGCGACGTCGAGGCCCGCGCGCTCGCACGCCCCTGCCCGGACGCGTGGATCGACATGGTCCCGGTCTCGCAGCGGGTGAACAAGGTGGCGAACGACGACGCCCAGAACATCGTGGCGCTCGACGGGGAAGCCCCGGCCCCGGAGGAGCCCCGCGCGGCGCGTGGGCGCGCGACGCGGAACACGGACGAGGACGGGCAGGGGCGGTTGCTGTAGGGCGGGGAGGTACGGGACGTCAACGAGCATCGGCATAATTGACAAGTTGTCGAAGCGTCGGTAGACATACTCAAGAGGGCGGCCGGCGTCGGTTTGCCGCGAACTCGGTGGAAACCACGGTGTCGCTGCGTACATTCAGCCACCTGGCGATTGACGAGAATGGCGATGGTCACTCGATTTCTGCACCGCGGCCCTCAGCAGCCGACGTCCGAAAGCCAGGCCGAGCGCGACGCGCGCATCGCGTACGAGCGCGAGCTGATCGAAGAGGCACGCAGGGAGATCGCTGACGGTCACGCGATCAAGGGCGACGACGCCCGCGAACTCCTCCGCGCTTTGAGAGAGGGGCGTCCGATCTCCATCCCGGACACGTCTTCGCCGCGGCTGCGCTGACGACCGATGCCGGCACGACTATCGCTCGCGCCCGCGGCCGCGCGCGATCTCGACGACATTCGCGGATGGCTCACGCAGCCGGGTGCAGGGCGGGCGGCGGCCGAGATGCTCTTCCAGATACTCGACGCCGTCGACGACGTCGCTCTCGCACCGTTCCGGTGGGCTCCGAGCAGGAGCCATCCGGGCATGCGGGTGCGCTACGTGCGGGGACACGCCATCATCTACGAAGCCGAGCCGGATCTGCCGGGCACGCCGATCGAGAATGTGGACGTCCTCATTCTGCGTGTCTTCGCGCCGGGCCAGAACCGCACCGACCTGTGATGCCTCGGCAGCGCCGCGGTCCCCGCCACTTTCCTCCCGCGCCTCGCCGTCCTATACCCCCCGGTGCAGGCGGAAGGAGAGCGGGATGAGCGACATGCGGCTCGCGGTGGTCGGCGCGTCCGGGCGGATGGGCCGGACGCTGGTGCGGACGATCGTCGAGACGCCGGGCTGCGCCCTCTCCGGCGCCTTCGAGCGCCCCGGGGCGGACGGGTTCGGCGCGGATGCCGGCGTGCTCGCCGGCCTGCCCGCGCTCGGCGTCACGGTCGGCGACGATCCGGAGCGCGCGCTCGAGGGCGCGGAGGCCGTGATCGACTTCACCGCCCCCGCCGCCACGACGGCGCTCGCCGGCCTGTGCGCCGCGCGCGGAATCGCCCACGTGGTGGGCACGACGGGTCTCTCCGCGGAGGACCTCGACGCCCTGCGCGCGGCCGCCGCGCGTTGCTGCGTCGTCCAGTCCGGCAACATGTCTCTCGGCGTCAACCTGCTCGCGAGCCTGGTGCGGCGCGCCACGCGCGCGCTCGGGCCGGAGTTCGACGTCGAGATCGTCGAGATGCACCACCGCCACAAGGTCGACGCGCCCTCCGGCACCGCGCTGCTGCTCGGCGCCGCCGCCGCGGAGGGTCGCGGCGTGTCCCTCGACGAGAAGGCCGTGCGCAGCCGCGACGGGCACGTCGGCCCCCGGCGCGAGGGCGACATCGGCTTCGCGACCCTGCGCGGCGGCAGCGTCGTCGGCGAGCATGCGGTGATCCTCGCAGGGTCCGGCGAGCGCATCGAGCTGCGCCACGTCGCCGAGGACCGCGGCCTCTTCGCCCGCGGCGCGGTCCAGGCGGCGCTGTGGGCGCGCGGTCGCCCGCCCGGCTTCCATTCCATGGCCGACGTGCTCGGCCTCGATTGACCCCACCACCCTCGCCAACGAGAAGGACCAGTCCCCCATGGAGCGTCTCCTCGTGCTCGCCCGCCACGGGCAGAGCGACTGGAACAAGAAGAACCTCTTCACCGGCTGGAAGGACCCCGACCTCACCGAGCTCGGCGTCGAGGAGGCGCGGCTCGGCGGGCGGCGGCTGAAGGAGCGCGGCTACACGTTCGACGTCGCCTTCACCTCGGCGCTGTCGCGCGCGCAGCGAACCTGCGCGATCATGCTCGACGAGCTCGGCCAGCCGGGCCTCGAGACCATCGCGGACGCCGCGATCAACGAGCGCGACTACGGCGACCTCGCGGGGCTGAACAAGGACGACGCCCGCGCCAAATGGGGCGAGGAGCAGGTGTTCATCTGGCGACGCTCCTACGACGTCCAGCCGCCGGGCGGCGAGAGCCTCAAGGACACGGTCGCGCGCGTGCTGCCCTACTACATCCGCGAGATCCTGCCCCGAGTCATGCGTGGGAAGAGGGTGCTCGTCGCCGCCCACGGCAACTCGCTGCGCGCGCTGATGATGGTGCTCGACGGAATGACGACCGAGGAGGTCTCCAAGCTCGAGCTGCCGACCGGCATCCCCTTCGTCTATCGGCTCGGCGAGGACACGCGTGTCGTCTCCAAGGAGACGATCGACACGTGAGCGCCCCGCGGCTCGCGCTGGCGCCGGGGCTCTTACACGTCCCCGGGTACCTGGACCGGGAGGCGCAGGCGCGCCTGCGCGACGCCGTGCGCGCCGTGGTGCGCGCTGCGCCGCTGTTCACGCCGCGCATGCCGCGCACGGGAAAGCCCTTCTCCGTGCGCATGACGAACTGCGGCGACCTCGGCTGGGTCTCCGACGAGGCGGGCTATCGCTACCAGCCGACCCATCCGGCGACCGGCGCGCCCTGGCCGGCCATGCCCGACATCGTCCGCGAGGCCTGGGAGGCGCTCGCCGGTCATCCTCATCCGCCGCAGGCCTGCCTGATCAACTGGTACGAGCCGGCGGCGCGGATGGGCCTGCACCAGGATCGCGACGAGGCCGATCTCGATGCGCCGGTGGTCTCGCTCTCGCTCGGCGACACGGCGGTCTTCCGCTTCGGCGGCACCGAGCGCAAGGCGCCCACGCGCTCGATCCGGCTGGCGTCGGGCGACGCGGTCGTGATCGGCGGCCCCTCGCGGCTCGCCTTCCACGGCGTCGACCGCATCCTGCCCGGCACCGCGACGCTGCTCGACGCGCCCGGGCGCATCAACCTCACCCTGCGCCGCGTGACCCCGCCCGGCCGCCCCGACGCCCCGATCGGAGGACTTCCATGACCGCACGCCCCCGCCGCCCTCGCCGCGGCCTGCGCTCCGCCACCGCCCTCGCGCTGCTGGCGCTGGCGAGCGCGCCGGCCCTGTCCCAGCAGAACGAGGCGCCCGCGGGCGCCCCCGCCGCGCCGCCGTCGGACGCGCGCCCGGTGGAGCAGGTGACCTTCCTCCCGGGCGCCTCGATCGGCGTCGCGCCGCTGCCCGGCATGCGGCCCTCGACGCGCTTCCTCGGCTTCGAGAACCCGCAGGACGGCACCTTTCTCGCGCTGATCACCGCGCCTCCGGAGGAGTGGGAGGCGATCTCGCGGCGCTATGCCCTGGAGAGCTTGCCCGAGCAGGGCTTCTCGGACCCGCAGCGCGAGGAGATCACGATCGAGGGCGCGTCGGAGGCGTTCAAGGTGTCGGGCGAGCAGCGGCTCCAGCAGAGCCTGTCGGTCGACAAGTGGGTGGTCGCCGCCCGCACGCCCGAGCAGGTCGCCCTCGTGATCGCCCAGCGCGTCCCGCTCCAGCCCGCCTACACCCGCCAGGCGATCGAGGCGGCGCTCGAGACGATCGCCCTGCGAGCGCCGCCCGGGCTCGAGGAGCAGATCGCCGCGCTGCCCTTCGACGTCGGCGATCGCGCCGGATTCCGCCCCGTGCGCGTCACCGGCGGCAATTCCGTGCTCCTCACCGAGGGCGAGGACAACGTCGTCCAGGGCGCGGACCAGCCGGTCGTCATCGTCGCCGCCTCGCAGGAGATCTCGCCCCCCGAGGAGCGCCGCGACGACTTCGCGCGCCGCGCCGTCCAGGGCCTCGCCGGCCTCTCGGACGTGCGGATCGAGCGGTCGCAGGGCTTCCGCCAGGACAATGCGGACTGGCACGAGATCCAGGCGACCGCGACCGAGCCGTCCGGCGTGCCGGTCGTCGTCCAGCAGACTCTGCGCTTCACCGATACGGGCTTCATCAGGGTGCTGGGCGTGGCGAAGGACGCCGAGCGCGAGACGTGGACGCCCCGCTTCCGCGCGCTCGCCGACTCGCTCGAGCCGCGCTGAGCGCGCCGCCCGCCACTACTCGATCCGCGCCGTGTCGGGCCGCTCGACGGCGCGGGTCAGCTGCAGGCGCAGCATGATCATCGACGCGCCCAGCGCCCAGACCGCGCCCACCGTCCAGCCGGCGAGCACGTCCGTGGGCCAATGGACGCCGAGATAGACCCGGCTCGCCCCGACGAGGAGCGTCAGCAGGACCGCGACGGAGACGATGTAGATCCGCAGCCGACGCCGCGTCAGCACGCGCGAGACCAGGGCGGAGAGCGTCAGGTAGACCGTCGCCGACATCATCGAGTGGCCCGACGGGAAGCTCGCCGTGTAGACGATGCTGCCGTGCGGCACGAGGTCTGGCCGCGGGCGGTCGAAGCCGGATTTCAGCAGCGTCGAGAGCAGGATTCCGCCGCCGACGGCGAGCGCGACCGCGAGCGCGGCGCGCGGCAGCTTCGCCGCGAGCAGGAACACGACCACGATCGCGGTGAGGAGCGTGAGCACGCCGGTGCCGCCGAGCGCGGTGAAGTCGCGCATCATCTCCTCGAACCAGCCGGGGCCGATCGGGTCCGAGAGGTCGCCGGGTACGCGGAGCGCGACGAGGATCGCCTCGTCGATGGCGTGCGTCTCGCCCTCGAGGACCTCGTCGGCGAGCGCGATGAAGCCCCACACACCCCCGGCCAAGACGGCGAGGACGAGGAGCGTCGCGCGGTTCTCGAGGGCGGTGGCGAGGAGGAGGCGGCCGTGCTTCATGGCTGTCGCAACGCGAAAGCGGGCCGGATCGATCCCGAGCAGGCGCCCTCGATCGCTCACGGTGCCGCCTCCCGGGTCGGGCGCGGCAGGCGCCAAGCGACCACGGCGGCGATCGCCGCCCAGGTGGCGGCGAGCCACAGCGCCCCCGAGAACCCCGAGAGGAACGCACCTTCCAGAGCCGCTCTTCCGGGATCGCTCGGCGCCGGCAGGACGCCGAAGCGCGCATCCGGCCCCGCCGCCGCGCCCGCTTCCGCGAAGAACCGCGCGCTCGCCAGCGAGCCCGCGATGGCGACGCCGAAGAGCCCTGCGAGCCGGCTCGCGGCGTTGTTGACGCCGGACGCCGCGCCGGCGCGTGCCTCGTCGACGGCGTTCATGACGCTCGTCGTCAACGGCGCCACGGCGAGCGCCATGCCGCAGGACATGCTCACGATCGGCACGACGATTCCGATCCAGTAGCCGGGCGGGGCGAGGGCGAGCCAGCCGGCGCCGAGCGCGACGAGGCCGGAGCCGAGCGCGAGCGGCGTCTGCGGCCCGATCCGGTCGGCCAGCGCGCCGGAGAAGCGCGAGCCGACCCCGATCACGAGGCCGATCGGCAGCATGGTCAGGCCCACCTCGGTGGCCGAGAGCCCGCGGCGGCTCTGCAGCTCGAACGGCAGCAGGAACAGCGCCGTCACGAAGGCGGCGTACAGGAACATCGTGAGCAGGTTCGCGCCCGCGAAGCAGCGGCTGGCGAAGAGTGACAGCGGCATCAGCGGGCTCGCCGCCCGCGCCTCCACCGCCACGAAGCCGACGAGAGTCCCGATTCCGGTCGCGAGGACGGCGGCGACGAGGAGGATGGAGACGCCCGCCTCGGAGGCGAGGGTCAGCGCGAGCGTGACGAGGCCGAAGCCGACGACGGCCAGCACGGCCCCGGGCCAGTCGAGCGGGCCCTCGGCCGCGCCCGCGCCGCGGTCCGCCGGCATGTGTGCGCGCGCGATCCAGATCGCCCCCGCCGAGAGCGGCAGGTTGATCCAGAACACCGCGCGCCACGACAGCGCATCCACGAGGAACCCGCCGAGCGGCGGGCCGAGCGCCGTCGTGATCGCGGACGCGCCCGCCCAGACGCCGATGGCGCGCCCGCGGACGTCCTTCGGGAAGGACGCCGCGATGATCGCGAGGGACTGCGGCACGAGGAGCGCCGCGCCGACGCCCTGCACGAGCCGTGCGGCGATTAGCGTGCTCGCTGTCGGCGCGAGCGCGCAGGCGAGCGAGGCGATCGCGAAGAGGCCGATGCCCCACACGAAGACGCGGCGGCGACCGACCCTGTCGCCGAGCGCACCGCCGACGAGGATCAGCCCGCCGAGCGTCAGCGCGTATCCATTCACCACCCATTGCAGGGCCGTGAACCCCGCGCCGAGATCGGCCTGGAGCGCGGGCAGGGCGACGTGGACGACGGTTCCGTCGATGAAGGCCATGGCGGAGGCGAGGATCGTGCCCGCGAGCACCCAGACCCGCGCGGCCTGCGAGAGCACCGGGGCCGGCGCGGGCGTCTGCGTCATCGCCGTCCTCTCCGTCGCGCAGTGCGTCGCGCCCGCCTCAGCCGCGGTAGGGCGGCTTGTCCCAGCCGTTCGGCGAGAGGGTGAAGATCTCGCAGCCCGTCTCGGTCACGCCCACGGTGTGCTCGAACTGGGCGGAGAGCGAGCGGTCGCGCGTCACCGCCGTCCAGCCGTCGCCGAGCACCTTCACGTGCGGGCGCCCGAGGTTGATCATCGGCTCGATGGTGAAGAGCATGCCCGCCTCGAGCGGCACGTCGTAGGCCGGCTCGACGAAGTGCAGGATGGTCGGCGCGTCGTGGAAGACGCGGCCGAGCCCGTGGCCGCAGAAGTCGCGCACCACCGAGCAGCGCTCGCCCTCGGCATAGGCCTGGATCGCCGCGCCGATGGCGTTGGTGGTCGCGCCGGGCTTGACCGCCGCGATGCCGCGCATCAGCGCCTCGTAGGTGATCTCGCACAGCCGCTCGGCCCTGCGGGGCACGGCGCCGACATAGTACATGCGGCTCGAATCGCCGTGCCAGCCATCGACGATGAGCGTGATGTCGATGTTGACGATGTCGCCCTCGCGCAGGGGCTTGTCGTTGGGGATGCCGTGGCAGACGACGTGGTTGATCGAGGTGCAGATCGCCTTCGGGTAGCCGCGGTAGAACAGCGGCGCGGGATAGGCGCCGTGGTCCATGGCGAACTCGAAGGCGAGCTTGTCGAGCGCCTCGGTGGTGACGCCGGGCGCGACGTGCTCGACCATGAGATCGAGCGCCTTCGCCGTCAGCTGCCCGGCCCGGCGCATCGCCTCGAACGCCTCCGGGCCGTGGATCGGCGGCGACTTGCCGCCGGCGCGGCGTTCGATCTGGTCGGTGTCTTCGAGCGTCATCGCATCCTGTTCCTGTCCCGGGAGACAATAAGCGCGCGAGCGGCCTCGCGCAAAGGCCGCTCGGCGTCTCGGCGCCTCCGTCACGCTTGCCCCGCCGCGCCGGGGATGGCAGGAAGACGCGCCGCCGGTGCGCCGCCCGCGCGCGCGTCATCCGCCCGGCGGCAGACGAGGTCGAGATCCGTGACGAACGAGCCCGCGCCCTACGGCGCCCATTCCCCCGACGGCCTGGTGCGCTGGCTCATCGAGCGCACCCGTGCGGCCGGCGACGGTTGGCTGTCCAAGCGCGTCTCCTTCCTCCTGCGCCGCCTCGCCGTCAAGCGGCTCGCGGGGCGACCGGTCGACATCGAGACGCTGGGGGCGAAGTTCCGGCTCTACCCCTACAACAACGTCTGCGAGAAGCGGATCCTGTTCACGCCGCAATATTTCGACGGCCTCGAGCGGGAGATCCTGGCCGAGCGCATCGGCCCGGGCTTCACGTTCATCGACATCGGCGCGAACATCGGCGCCTACGCGCTCTTCGTCGCCGCCCGCGCCGGGCGGGACGCGCGCATCCTGTGCGTCGAGCCGCAGCCCGACGTGTTCGATCGGCTCGTCTACAACGTGCGCCTCAACCCGTTCGCGACGGTCAAGGCGATCGATTGCGCCGTGGCGGACAAGGCGGGCGAGCTGACGCTCTTCCTCGAGCCGTCGAACTCGGGCGAGACCTCGATGAAGATCGTCGGCTCGGGCGGCGCGAGCGCCATCCGCGTGCCGGCGACGACGCTGCTCGACCTCGTGCGGCGCGAGGGCTTCGAGCGTGTCGACGCGATCAAGCTCGACGTCGAGGGCGCGGAGGACGTCATCCTCGAGCCCTTCCTGCGCGAGGCGCCCCCATCGCTCTGGCCGAGCCTGATGATCGTCGAGGACGGCTCCGGCCGCTGGCAGGTCGACCTCGCCCGCATCGTCCAGGACGCCGGCTACCGGATCGTCGCGAAGACGAAGCTGAACTACGTCTTCGAGCGCGGCTGACCCGGCGCGTGGCGCCACCCGCGCCGGGGCTCCCCTCTCCCTGGCGGAGAGCGGCGCGGGGTGTGGGGGGCAGAATCGTCTCGCCGCCGATGCCGTGCGGGAGCCATCACGAGCCGTTCCCGCGCCACCGACGCCCCACACCCCCGACCCCTCTCCACGAGGGAGAGGGGAGCGCGTCGGCGGACGGCATACGCGGTGCGTGCTCTTCGACGCGGGGTGGCCTCGCGAGCGCGTCGCGACACCCGCGCCGGGACTCCCCTCTCCCTCGTGGAGAGGGGCGGGGGGTGTGGGGCGTGCAGGATCGAGCGCCGCGGCCGATGCCGCGCGGGAGCCCGGCGGCGCGTCAGCCGGGCTTCTCCAGCACCACCTGCCTCACGTCGGTGTTTCGCGTCGCGAAGCCGACCTCGCAATAGGCGAGGTAGTAGGTCCACAGCCGCCGGAAGCGGGCGTCGAAGCCCAACGTCGAGATGGTCGGCCACGCGGCGTCGAAACGTTCGCGCCACTCGCGCAGCGTGCGGGCGTAGTCCGCGGCGTAGGAGGCGTCGGCGACGATCGGCAGGCCGTGGCGCTCGGAGAGCCCCGCGACGATCGCGTCGGACGGCAGCATGCCGCCGGGAAAGACGTGCCGGCGGATGAAGTCCACCCGCGTGCGGTACGTCTCGTAGCGGTCGTCGCGGATGGTGATGAGCTGCAATCCGGCCCGCCCGCCGGGGCGCAGGCGCGCCGTCATCGCCTCGTAGAAGGCGTCCCAATAGGCCTCGCCCACGGCCTCGAACATCTCTATCGAGACGATCCGGTCGTAAGTCCCCCGGACGTCGCGGTAGTCCTCGAATCGCAGGTCGATGCGCTCTGAAAGACCCGCCGCGGCGATGGCGCGGGCGGCCCGGTCGTGCTGGGCGCGCGAGATCGTCAGCGCGGTGACGCGGCAGCCGATCTCTCGCGCCGCCCACAGCGCGAACGAGCCGAAGCCGCAGCCGATCTCGAGCACGCGATCCTCGGGGCCGATGCCCGTCGCGCGGGCGAGCAGCCGGTGCTTGTGCGCCTGCGCCTCCTCCAGGGTCTCGGCGCCCGTGGCGAAGACCCCGCTCGAGTAGGTCATGCTCCCGTCGAGCCAGGCGGCGTAGAACGCCTCCCCGAGGTCGTAGTGCTCGGCGATGTTGCGTCTCGCGCCCGCGCGGGTGTTGCGCCGCGTCGCCTCGCGCAGGCGCCGGAGAAGCCGCAGCGGCAGCGGCTCCTCGACGATGCGGCCGCGCTCGGGCCGGTTCGCCGCGAGCAGCATCAGCAGCGCGCCGAGGTCGGGCGTGTCGAAGAGGCCGTCGCAATAGGCCTCCCCGAAGCCGATCTCGCCCGCGAGCAGCACGCGCCGGGCGAGACCCGCGTCGCGGATCGTCATGGATGCGTCGGGTCCGCGACGCGCCCCGCCGAAGGCGAGCGTGCGCCCGTCGGGCGCGACGATGGTCAGGCGGCCCGCCTCCAGCCGAAGCGCGATCGCGAGCATGCGCCGCAGCAGGAACGGCAGGCCCCGGGTCGCCTCCGCGAAGGTCTCGCGCGTGATCGGGCGTGCCATGCCGGGACGTGCCATGCAGCGAGCCCCCGGATCAGCGCGCGCGGCGCGGATGCGGAACGACGGGCACGCCCTTCGCCCAAAGCCGCAGCGCCTCCCAGTGGATCGCGACGACGACCTTGGCGGTCATCAGCGGCGTGCGGGCGAGGGCGGCTGCGAGCCCCGCCGTCGCCAGCGTCCGCCGGCGCCCGGCGAAGACGGCGGTGAGGACCGGCCCGTGCGTGTCGTGCTCGACGATCGAGACCCTGGCCGTCTCCGCGGGCGGCTCGAGCCCGAAGCGGTAGACGTGGTCCATGGTCAGGAACGGGGAGACGTGCAGCGCCTTCTCGGCCCGCGGCCGGCCGGCGCCCGCGGGCAGGACGTAGACGTGGCGCTCGCCGAACGTGTTGCGCACCTCCGCGATCGTGCCGACGTGGCGCTCCGTCTCGTTCCCCTCGCCCGCGTAGCCGTAGTAGAGCGCGATCGGGTTGAAGGCGAAGCCGAGGATGCGCGGGTAGGCGAGGAGCCGCACCCGCTCGGCGGCGACGCCGTGCGCGGCGAAGGTCGCGCGCGCCCAGTCCGCCAGCGGCCGCGCGCCCTGCGCGCCGTGGTCGCGCGGTTGGAAGGCGACGAGGTTCGCACGCCCCACCGAGAAGAGCGGCGAGAGCCGGCCCGCCTCGTCGAGCCGATCGAGATCGATCCACAGCGCCAGCACGCGATAGCGGAAGCGATGCGCCCGCGGCCGCAGGCGCGCGTGCATGACGTCGCCGACGTAGAGCCAGGCGGGCGGGCCCGCACTGTCGCGGTTCGCGCTCACGCCGCCTCGGTCCCGAAGGCGCGGGGCGTCACCCGCCAGGGCGCCGCGGCGCCGAGCGCCTCCGCGACGGCGAGGCCCGAATGCAGGCCGTCCTCGTGGAAGCCGTACCTGGTCCACGCCCCGCAGAACCAGATCCGGTCACGCCCCTGCAGCCCCGCCAGCGCAGCCTGAGCCGCGATCGCCGCCTGGTCGAACTGCGGGTGGGCGTAGTCCGTGCGCGCGAAGACGGTCTCCTCCCGCGGCGGACGCGGCGGGTTGAGCGAGACGAAGAGCGGGCGCGCGGGGTCGAGCCCCTGGAGCGCGTTCATCCAGTAGGTGACGCAGACCTCGTCGCGGTCGCGCTTGAGCACGTTCCAGGCGGCCCAGGCGGACCGCCCCGGCGGCATCAGGCTCTCGTCGCGGTGCAGCCAGACCGTGTTGGCGCGATAGCGAATCGCGCCCAGCATCGCGCGCTCGGCCGGCGTGGGGTCGGCGAGGAGCGCCAGCGCCTGATCGCCGTGGCAGGCGAGAACGACGTCGTCGTAGCGGGTCGAGCCGCCGTCGGCGGTGGCGACGCGCACGCCGTCCGGCTCGCGGGAGACGCGCGTCACCGGCGCGCCGAGCCGCATCCGCTCGGCGAACGGCGCAACGAGGCGGCGAACGTAGCTGCGGCTTCCGCCCGTCACCGTTCGCCAGGTCGGCCGGTCCATCCGCAGCAGGCGGTGGTTGGCGAAGAAGGCGAGGAACGTCGCCGCCGGAAAGGCGAGGATGTCACCGGGCGGCATCGACCAGATCGCCGAGCCCATGGCGACGACGTAGTCCTCGCGGAAACGCTGCGAATAGCGCTCGCGGGCGAGGTAGTCGCCCAGCGTCAGGCCGTCGAGCCGTCCCGCCTCGAGGTCCGCCGTCCCGCGCCGGTTGAAGCGCACGATGTCGCGGGCGACCCGCAGATGGACCGGGGAGGGGATCGCGAGGCCGAGGGGGAGGATGCCGCCGAGCAGCGCCGACGCCCGGGAGGTCCAGGCGAGCTCGATCCCGTGCCTGTCGTCGAAGCGCGAGACCGAGAAGCTCATGTCGGAGACCTGCGTCTCCACGCCCAGCCGCTCGAGCAGGCGGGTGAGGTTGGGGTAGTTCGGCTCGTTGTAGACGATGAATCCGATGTCGACCGGCATCCGCACGCCGTCGTAGTCGATCTCGACGGTCTCGGCGTGCCCGCCGGCGCGCCGCTCGCTCTCGTAGACCGTGATCTCGTGCGCAGACGCGACGGAGAGCGCCCAGGCCGCGCCGTTGCCGGCGATGCCCGATCCCACCACCGCGATGCGCTTGCCGCCCGCTCCGCTGCCGTCACCAGGAATTCGCGTCACGCCGCCGTCTTCTTCATCTGTGCCAGCGCGTCGAGCGCGCGGCGCCGGCCCTCCTCGTGCGCCACAATCGGGACCGGATAGGTCTCCCCGAGCGCGACGTCGGCCTTCTCTAGCACGTTCCGCGGCGCCTCCCAGGGGCGGTGGATCACATGCGCCGGGAGCCGGGCGAGCTCGGGCACGAAGCGTCGGACGTAGTCGCCGGCGGGGTCGAACTTCTCGCCCTGCGCCACGGGGTTGAAGATCCGGTAGTAGGGCGCGGCGTCCGCGCCCGAGCCCGCCACCCATTGCCAGGAGGCGGCGTTGTTCGCGGGATCGGCGTCGCAGAGCGTGTCCCAGAACCAGTCCTCGCCGTGGCGCCAGTCGACGAGCAGGTGCTTGACGAGAAAGGAGCCCACGACCATCCGCACGCGGTTGTGCATGAAGCCGGTCTCCCAGAGCTGGCGCATGCCGGCGTCGACGAACGGGTAGCCGGTGCGCCCGCGCCGCCAGGCCTCGAGCGCCGCCTCGTCCGTGCGCCAGGGGAAGGTGTCGAAGCTGCGCACCATGTTCGTGCGCGCGATGTCGGGCTGCGCGAACAGGAGCTGGTGGGAGAAGTCCCGCCAGCCGAGCTCGGAGCGCAGCATGTCGTAGTCCTCGGGGGGGATGCGCCCCGCGTCGCGCGCATGCAGCGCGGCGTGCACGACCTGGCGCGGCGAGATCTCGCCGAAGCGCAGGTGCGCGGAGAGCATCGACGTGGTCTCGAGGTCCGGGCGGTTGCGCGTGCCGGCGTAGCCCGAAAGCGGCCCGTCGAGGAAGGCCGCGAGCCGCGCCTGCGCGCCCGGCTCGCCGCGCGTCCAGGCCGCGCGCAGGCCGCCCGCCCAGTCCGGCGCCGCCGGCTCGAGCCCGAGATCGGCGAGGCGGACCGCCTGCGCGCGCAGAGCCTCGGGCCAGGTCGCCTTCGCGATTCGGGCCGGCGCCGGCAGCGGCGGCGGCGGCGGGTCGTAGGCGAGCGTGGCGTTGCGGTAGGGGGTGAAGACCTTGTAGAGCCCGCCGGTCTTCGTCGTCACCTCGCCGGGCTCGTAGAGGACGCGGGCCTTGAAGCTCTTCACCGCGTGGCCCGACTCCTTCAACGTCGCCTTGACGGCGGCGTCGATCTCCCGCTCGGCGCCGTAGCGGCGGTTCCAGACGACGTGGGCGGCGCCGGTCTCGCGCGCGATCCGCGGGATCGCCTCGCGTGCCGCCCCGCGCAGGATGAGGAGCTCGCCCCCGCGCTCCCCGAGCGACCGCGCGAGCGCCTCGAGCGAGCCGTGCAGGAACCAGCGCGCCGCGCCGCCGAGCGGGCGGACCTCCGGGCTCTCCTCGTCGTGGAGATAGACGCACAGGACCGGCGCGCCGGTCTCGACGGCGTGCGTCAGGGCGGGATTGTCCGCGATGCGGAAATCCTCGCGAAACCACACGAGCGCGGGCCCGGCCAAACGATCCTCCCTCGACGGTCGCCGTCGCGCCCTTGTACGAAGCTTCGGCGTGCGATTGAACCGCCCGAGGCGCGCGACTTCCGGCCGCAGAGGTGGCGCGAAGCGTCACCGGACGCACGCGGGAAACCGCGTGCCGTCCCGCCTGCGTCTCTACCAAGCGTTTGATTTTGTTGAGGATTTGGCTCCGGCGGTAGGATTCGAACCTACGACCAACGGATTAACAGTCCGCTGCGCTACCGCTGCGCCACGCCGGAATACCATGGCACGGACGAACTCGCCCGTCGGTGACAGGGCATATATCGGCGTCGCCGGGCGGACGCAAGCCCCGAAATCCCCGCCCGCCGACGAAAGGTCGGGACGGGGCGGCGCGCCTGCGCTCAGAGCAGGCCGAGCAGCACGTCGATCACGGTGGCGCCTGCGAACACGAGGAAGCCGATCCAGACGAGCGCGACGGCCGCGCCCGCCAGCACGAGGAGCCCGTCGCGCTCGATCAGCCCCACCGCGATGATCGCCACCCCGATGCCGGGCACGGTGTTGGTCAGCGGCAGCGGCACGGCGATCGAGAGCGACGCGACGAGCATGGCGAGGCCGACGAGGCGCTCGGAGGGGCCGCTCGCGAGGAAGGTCAGGCGCGGGCGGGCGAGGCGCTCGAAGCGCAGGAGCCAGGGGCGAGCACGGGCGATCATCCCCGCATAGTCCGCCTTGGAGAAGGCGCGCGCGCGCAAGCCCTGCGGCAGCCAGAGCGCCCGGCGGCCGATCACGAGCTGGGCCGCGACGAAGACCATCGGCACCGAGACGATCTGCGGCACGCCGTAGAGGAAGGGGATCGCGCAGGGCAGCGCCAGCACCAGCATCACGAGCCCGAAGGTGCGCTCGCCCAGCGCATCGACGAGCGTGCCGAGCGGGATGCGCTCGCCCGGCGCCTCCTCGCCCACGCGGGCGAGGACCGCGGAGGCGGGCTCGTGGTGCGGCGCGTCGTGCGCCTCGCTGCGGGGCTCGCGTGGCGGATGCGCGGGGTCGGGCTGGGTCATGGCGGGACCGGCGGCTCGGGGGATCGACGGGGGGATCGACGGGGGATCGACAGGGGGATCGACCCCTCGCTCCTACCGCCGTCCGCGGCGCCTGTCCACGCGCGAGCGACCTGGAGGCGAATCGCGACGCGTCACGGCACGAACAGCTCGACGACGAGCATGATCGCCACGAAGAACGCGATCGCCTTCACCACCGCCGCCGCCCGCTCCCCGAAGGAGCGTCGCAGGCCGCGCGGTGCCTTCGGCGTCAGGTCGATGACGAAGCGGCGGGCGAAGGCGAAGCGCCTGGTGCGCTCCGGGATGTCGTGTGCGGGCTGGAAAAGCGCCACGTCGCGGTGGCGCAACGGCACGACGAGGATCATCCCCGCCGCGAAGCCGCCCACGTGCGCCCACCAGGCGACCATGGCCGCGGTGTCGCCCGCGAGCGCCATGGCGAGGTTGAGCGCGATCAGGAAGCCGACGAAGATCCCCGCCGGAAGCGCGACAGGCACGCGGTAGCCGACGAACACGAAGATCTTCGCGCGCGGATGCAGCAACAGGTATGCCCCCATCACCCCCGAGACCGCCCCGCTCGCGCCGACCACGGGGACGTCCGGGTTGCCGGTGAGGACCGCCTCCGCGAGCCCGCCCGCCGCGCCGGCGAGGAGGAAGAAGAGGGCGTAGCGCCAATGCCCGAGCGCGTCCTCCACGTTGTCGCCGAACACCCACAGCGTGATCATGTTGGCGGCGAGGTGCAGGAGCCCCGCGTGCAGGAAGGTGTAGGTGAGGAGCGTCGCCCAGCCGGGCACGCCGCCCGTGGCCGGCGCGGAGAGCGCGATGGCGCCTCCCGCATCGACGAGCTGCGCGGGCAGCAGGGCGTACTCGACCGCCGTCTCGGGGACGAGAAAGTAGGCGAGCACGCAGATCGCGATCAGCGCGTGGTTGACGTATGCGCTGCGGACGTGCCGCAGCGGGTTGTCGTCGCCGATGGCGAGCATGGGGGAAGAGCTCCGGAGGGCGGGCGTGACGCTGCGGAGCTTGGCGGACGGCGCCGCGGAAGGGAAGGGGGGGCGGGCGTCGCGCCGGGGGACCCCGCCCCTGATCCGCTTTCTCGGATCGTCCCCGCCCCGAGGGGGCGGGAGGCCGCCTCAGCCCAGCGCCTGCGCCAGGTCCGCGATCAGGTCCTCCGGATCCTCGAGCCCGATCGACAGGCGCACCACGTCGGGCCCGGCGCCGGCGGCGACGCGCTCGGCGTCGGTCAGCTGGCGGTGGGTCGTGGAGGCCGGGTGGATGATCAGCGAGCGCGTGTCGCCGATGTTGGCGAGGTGCGAGAACAGCTCGAGCTTCGAGACGAGCGCGACGCCCGCGTCGAAGCCGCCCTTGAGGCCGAAGGTGAAGACCGCGCCCGCGCCCTTCGGGCAGTAGCGCTCGGCGAGCCCGTTGTAGGGGTTGCCCGGCAGGCCCGGGTAGGACACCCACTCGACGGCCGGATGCTCGGCGAGGAAGCGCGCCACGACGAGCGCGTTGTCGCAATGGCGCTGCATGCGCAGCGGCAGCGTCTCGATGCCCTGCAGGATCATGAAGGCGTTGAAGGGCGAGAGCGCCGGGCCGAGGTCGCGCAGGCCGAGCACGCGCGTTGCGATCGCGAAGGCGAAGTTGCCGAATGTCTCGCCGAGCACCATGCCGCCGTATTCCGGACGCGGCTTGGAGAGCATCGGGTAGCGCTCGTCGCCCGCCCAGTCGAACGTCCCGCCGTCCACGAGCACGCCGGCGATGGAGGTGCCGTGACCGCCCAGGAACTTCGTCGCGGAGTGGATGACGATGTCCGCGCCGTGCTCGATCGGCCGGCACAGGTACGGCGAGGCCATGGTGTTGTCGACGATGAGCGGCAGCTTGTGGCGCTTGGCGATCGCCGAGATGCCGGCGATGTCGACGATCACGCCGCCGGGATTGGCGATCGATTCGATGAAAATCGCCTTCGTGCGCTCGTTGATCGCCGCCTCGAAGGTGGAGAGATCCTCCGTGTCGGCCCAGCGCACCGTCCAGCCGAAGTTCTTGTAGGAATGGTTGAACTGGTTGATCGAGCCGCCGTAGAGCTTCTTCGCGGCCACGAACTCGTCGCCCGGCTGCATCAGGGCGTGCATGGTCAGGAACTCGGCCGCGTGGCCCGACGCCACCGCGAGCGCCGCGGTGCCGCCCTCGAGCGCGGCGACGCGCTCCTCGAGCACGGCGCAGGTCGGGTTGCCGATGCGCGAGTAGATGTTGCCGAAGGCCTGCAGGCCGAAGAGCGAGGCGGCGTGGTCGACGTCGTCGAAGACGAACGACGTCGTCTGGTAGATCGGCGTCGCCCGCGCCCCGGTCGTCGGGTCCGGCGTCGCGCCGGCGTGGATGGCGAGCGTGCTGAACCCTGGGGTGCGGTCGGTCATGAGCGCGTCCTCTGTAGGCGTCTTGACGAAAGAACGATCGTTCTTTTAAGAGAACGCCGCCAGGCCGTCAACGGCCTGGTCGCTGTCGCGAATCGAGCGGCGAGGCGTTGCGCACCCGAGGCTCCGTCGCGGCGGAGTCGGGCGCGGGGACACATTCGGTTTTCCGAACGCGAGCGTCTCGGACGACCGTGGCCGTCCGCGCGACCTTCCTTGAAAGCGGTCGGGAAAGGGTGCAATACCGTCGCGCCGCTCACCGGCCGGCCCGTGGGCCGGCGCCGAGGAGGGATCGGGTCGATGAGGGAACCGTTGCGGGTCGGGATCGCCGGGCTGGGCACCGTGGGCGCGAGCGTGGCGCGGCTGATGGCGCGCAACGCCGACGGCCTCGCCATGCGGGCGGGGCGGCCGATGGCGCTCACCGCCGTGTGCGCTCGCGACCGCGGGCGCGACCGCGGCGTCGATCTCTCCCGCGCCGCCTGGCACGCCGATCCGCTGGCGCTCGCGCGCGACCCGAACGTCGACTGCGTCGTCGAGCTGATCGGCGGCGAGGAGGGGCCGGCGCGCGCCCTCGTCGAGGCGGCGCTCGGGGCCGGCAAGCACGTCGTCACCGCCAACAAGGCGCTGCTCGCCAGGCACGGCATGGCGCTCGCGCGCCTCGCCGAAGAGCGCGGCGTCGCGCTCGCCTTCGAGGCCTCGGCCGCCGGCGGCGTGCCGGTGGTGAAGGCGCTGCGCGAGGCGCTCTCGGGGAACCGGGTGGCGCGGGTCTCCGGCATCCTCAACGGCACCTGCAACTACATCCTCACGCGCATGGAGGCGGAGGGGCTCTCCTTCGCGGAATGCCTCGCCGACGCGCAGCGCCTAGGCTACGCGGAGGCCGACCCGACCTTCGACGTCGAGGGCTTCGACACGGCCCACAAGCTCGCGATCCTCACCTCGCTCGCCTTCGGCGTCGCGCTCGACCCGGACGCGATCTACGTCGAGGGCATCTCCAAGATCACGCCGCTCGACCTGCGCATGGCGGCCGAGCTCGGCTACCGCATCAAGCTGCTCGGCGTCGCCGAGCGCACGCCGACCGGTATCGAGCAGCGCGTCCATCCCACCATGGTGCCGCGCACCTCCTCGCTGGCGCAGGTGATGGGCGTCACGAACGCCGTCACCATCGACGCGGACGCGGTCGGCGAGCTCAGCCTCATCGGCCCCGGCGCGGGCGGCGACGCCACGGCGTCCGCCGTGATCGCGGACATCTGCGACGTCGCCGCCGACGTCGTGCGCCCGACCTTCGGCATCCCGGCGGACCGCCTCGCCGCGCCGGAGCGCGCGCCGATGCAACGCCACGAGGGCGGCTACTACATCCGCCTGTCGGTCTTCGACCGGCCCGGCTCGGCGGCGGGGATCGCCACACGCATGGCACAGGCCGACATCTCGCTCGAGAGCATCATCCAGCACCGCGCCCGCACCGCCGACGCCGATCCGTCCGGCCGCTCGGGCGCGCCGGTGCCGGTGGTGCTCATCACCTACGCGACCACCGAGGCGGCGATCCGCGAGGCGCTCGCGCGCATCGACGCGGACGGCCACGTGGCCGAGCCGCCGCAGGTGATCCGGATCGAGCGCGAGTGAGCGCCGTTGTCGTCATGGCCGGGCGCCCGACGCGCGCCACGAGGCCGAGAAGGAGGTCCGGTTCATGAAGCCGCCGTCACACATCGTCCCGAACGTGTTCATCGAGCGCATCCTGACGCTCGAGCTCGTGCGCGTCACCGAGCGTGCCGCCGTCTCCGCGGCACGCCTGCGCGGGCGCGGCGACGAGAAGGCCGCGGATCAGGCGGCGGTGGACGCCATGCGCCGCGAGCTCAACCGTCTCGGCATCGACGGCACCGTCGTCATCGGCGAAGGCGAGCGCGACAAGGCGCCGATGCTGTTCATCGGCGAGCGCGTCGGCAACGGCAAGGGCCCGAAGGTCGACATCGCCGTCGACCCGCTCGAGGGCACGACGCTGTGCGCCAAGGACATGCCGGGCTCGATCGCCGTGATGGCGATGGCGGAGGGCGGCACGCTGCTCGCCGCGCCCGACGTCTACATGCACAAGATCGCGGTGGGGCCGGGCTACCCCGCGGGCGTCGTCGACCTCGACGCGTCGGCCACCGACAACATCCACGCGCTCGCCAAGGCCAAGGGCGTCGCGCCCTCCGAGATCACCACGCTGATCCTCGACCGGCCGCGCCACCACGACCTCATCGCCGAGGTGCGCGCCACCGGCGCTGCGGTGCGGCTGATCTCCGACGGCGACATCGCCGGCGTGATCTACACGACCGACCCGGCCAAGACCGGCATCGACCTCTATCTCGGCATCGGCGCGGCCCCCGAGGGCGTGATCGCGGCGGGCGCCCTGCGCTGCATCGGCGGCCAGATGCAGGGGCGCCTCATCCTCGACACCGAGGAGAAGCGCGAGCGCGCCTTCGGCATGGGCGTCAAGGACCCGAACAAGAAGTACGACGTGGGCGAGCTCGCCTCCGGCGACGTCATCGTCGCCGCCACCGGCGTGACGGATTCCGCGCTCACCATGGGCGTCAAGTTCGGCCCCGACGTCATCGAGACCGAGACGGTGGTGTATCGCTCCGCCACCGGGACCGTGCGCAAGATCGCCGCCGAGCACCGGGAGTGGGCGAAGTTTCACTTGGATTGAGGGTGAGCCAGCGAGACGTCTTCGCGCCGATCGGATTTCGCCGGAGTGGCGTCGCAGTGATTGCTCGAAAGCTGCGGCGTCCTTCTCCTTCCTTGTAGGGGAAGGTGTCGCCGGCGAAGCCGGTGACGGATGGGGCGCGGCGCGGAGCGACGCGTTCCGCGAAGCGGAATAGCACCGTGTCCGCCGCCACCGTCGCATGTCGGCTTCGCCGAACGCGCGTCCCGCGCGCCCCATCCGTCTCGTCGGCTTCTCCGCCGAGCCACCTTCCCCTACAGGATTCCTCTGCGAAACTCCGCCTTGTTCTGGC
>NZ_JBQTCJ010000048.1:0-38715 GCF_052380005.1 Salinarimonas sp. NSM | reverse complement strand
GCGCGCGGGGCGCGCAGCGCGCGGGCCTGGGCCACGGCGAAGCCGCCGACGAGCGCCGCCTGCGCGAGGACGAGGGCGACGCCGAGCGCGGTCGGCGACACGAGACCGCCGACGAGGAGCGCGACGCTCCCGAGCACCCACAACGCGTTGCCCTCGACGATCCCCCAGGCGACCAACCGGGGGAGGCGCGGGCGCGCCGCTGCGAGCCACAGGAGGCTCGCCCAGGCGAGGCAGACCACTCCCGCGAGCCGCAGGAGTGTCTCCGGCAGGCCGAGCGGACCCGCGAGAGTCCCCGCGGCGCCGGCGAGGGTGATGCCGGCGGCGCCGCTCGCGGCGACGTCCACGAGGAGGGCGCGCCGGAGGAGCGGGGCGACGGGATAGGTGCGGCCGGCGGGGGCCGTGGCCGTGGACGGCCGGCGGATGGGGGCGGTCATGGCGTCTCTCCGTTGCGGGGGTGCGATCGGGAACGGGGAGACGCTCCCCCGAACGCGCCCCCGCGTCGATGGTGCGCGAGGTAATTGGCCGCGCGCCCGCCGCGGCGTAGCCTTCCGCTCATGGACGACGCCCTCCTCGCCCCCGCGCCGCACAGCTTCGGCGATCACCTGCGCCTGTGGCGCCGTCGTCGGCGCCTGAGCCAGCTCGACCTCGCGCTCGACGCGGAGGTCTCGCAGAAGCACCTGAGCTTCTGCGAGAGCGGGCGCGCGCGGCCGAGCCGGGAGATGGTGCTGCGCCTCGCCGAGCATCTCGCCGTTCCGCTGCGCGAGCGCAACGCGCTGCTGCTCGCCGCGGGCTACGCGCCGCTCTACCCCGAGCGGCGGCTCGACGACCCCTCGCTCGCCGCCGCCCGCGAGGCGGTGGCGCGGGTGCTCGAGGGCCACGAGCCCTATCCGGCGCTCGCGGTCGATCGGCACTGGACGCTCTTGGCCATGAACGCCGCCGTGCCGGCGCTTCTCGCCGGCGTGCGCGAGGCGCGGCTGATGGAGCCGCCGGTCAACGTGCTGCGGCTGAGCCTGCATCCGGGCGGGCTCGCGCCGGCCATCGTCAACCTCGGCGACTGGCGCACCCACATCCTCGAGCGCCTCGCCCGCCAGGTCGAGACAACCGCCGACCCGACCCTCGCCGCCCTGGCCGAGGAGATCGCCGCCTATCCCGCCCCGCCGTCGGACGCGCCCGGGCCCGGAAGTCCCGCCGCCGCGATCGCTCTGCCGCTGCGCCTGCGCACGCCGCTGGGCGAGCTCGCCTTCGTCTCCACGGTCACGGTGTTCGGCACGCCGGTGGACGTCACCCTGTCGGAGCTGGCGATCGAGGCGTTCTTCCCGGCGGACGCGGCGACGAAGCGCGCGCTGATGGGGAGGTGAGGGTGAGGCGGTCGCGGGGACCCGTCGAGGAGGCCGCCGTGGCGTTCCGCCCCCCGAAACGAAGGGAGCGCGGCCCCGAAGGGCCGCGCTCCCGGAACTCGATCGGAAGCGAAGGGCGGCCGCGGCCGCCCCCGCATCACTCCCCGCGACGACCGCCGCGGCGGCGCGGACGGCCCTCGCCGGCGTTCCCGCCGGAGGACTCGCCGGCCTCGGCGGCCGGGGCCTCGCCCTCGGGCGCGCCCTCGGCGCGCTTCTTGGAGAGGTCCTCGCCGGTCGCCTGGTCGACGACCTTCATCGAGAGCTTGATCTTGCCGCGGTCGTCCATGCCGAGGAACTTCACCTTCACGGTGTCGCCCTCCTTGACGACGTCCTTCACCGTGGCGACGCGCTGGGGCGCGAGCTCGGAGATGTGGACGAGGCCGTCGCGCGAGCCGAAGAAGTTCACGAAGGCGCCGAACTCCATCACCTTGACGACCTTGCCCTCGTAGATCGCGCCGGCCTCCGGCTCCGCCACGATCGAGCGGATCCAGTTGTAGGCCGCCTTGATCGAGGCGCCGTCGGACGAGGCGATCTTCACCGTGCCGTCGTCCTCGATGTTCACCTTGGCCCCGGTCTTCTCGACGATCTCACGGATCACCTTGCCGCCGGTGCCGATGACTTCGCGGATCTTGTCGGTGGGGATCTGCATCACCTCGATGCGCGGGGCGTACTCGCCGAGCTCGGAGCGCGGCGCGGTGAGCGCCTTCGCCATCTCGACGAGGATGTGCTCGCGCCCGCCCTTGGCCTGGTCGAGGGCGACCTTCATGATCTCCTCGGTGATGCCGGCGATCTTGATGTCCATCTGGAGCGAGGTGATGCCCGCCTCCGTGCCGGCGACCTTGAAGTCCATGTCGCCGAGATGGTCCTCGTCGCCGAGGATGTCGGAGAGCACCGCGAAGCGCTCGCCCTCGAGGATGAGGCCCATGGCGATGCCCGCGACCGGGCGGCGCAGCGGCACGCCGGCGTCCATCAGCGACAGCGAGGTGCCGCAGACGGTGGCCATCGAGGAGGAGCCGTTCGACTCGGTGATCTCGGAGACGACGCGCAGGGTGTAGGGGAACTCGTGCGGCGGCGGCAGCATCGGGCGCAGCGCGCGCCAGGCGAGCTTGCCGTGGCCGATCTCGCGGCGGCCCGGCGAGCCGATGCGGCCGGTCTCGCCCACCGAATAGGGCGGGAAGTTGTAGTGCAGCAGGAAGCGCTCCTTGCGCGTCCCCTCGAGCGCGTCGACGAACTGCTCGTCCTCGCCGGTGCCGAGCGTCGCGACGACGAGCGCCTGCGTCTCGCCGCGGGTGAACAGCGCCGAGCCGTGGGTGCGCGGCAGCACGCCGACCTCGGAGACGATCGGGCGGACCGTCTTCAGGTCGCGGCCGTCGATCCGCGCTCCGGTGTCGAGGATGTTCCAGCGCACGACGCGCGCCTGGGCCTCCTTGAAGGCGCCCTTGACCGCCTCGGCTTCGAAGCGGGCTTCGCCCTCGGCCGGCACGAGCGCGGCCATGACCTTCGCCTTGGCGGCGTCGACGGCCTTGTAGCGGGCCTGCTTGTCGGTGATCTTGTAGGCGGCGCGCAGGTCGTCGCCGGCGGCGGCGAGCACGGCCTCGATGACCTCCTCGCGCTCCGGCGGGGCGAAGTCGCGCGGCTCCTTGGCGGCCTTCTCGGCGAGGCGGATGATCGCGTCGATGACCGGCTGGAAGTGCTTGTGGCCGAACATGACGGCGCCGAGCATCACGTCCTCGGGCAGCTCGCGCGCCTCGGACTCCACCATCAGAACCGCGTCCTGCGTGCCGGCGACGACGAGGTCGAGGGTGAAGTCCTCCATCTCGGCGAGCGTCGGGTTGAGGACGTAGGAATTGTTGATCCAGCCGACGCGCGCCGCGCCGACGGGCCCGGTGAACGGCACGCCCGAGAGCGTCAGCGCCGCGGAGGCGGCGACCATGGCGACGACGTCGGGATCGTTCTCGAGGTCGTGCGAGAGCACGGTCACGATCACCTGCGTGTCGTTGCGCCAGCCGTCGAGGAAGAGCGGGCGGATCGGGCGGTCGATCAGGCGGGAGACGAGCGTCTCCTTCTCCGTCGGGCGGCCCTCGCGCTTGAAGTAGCCGCCCGGGATGCGGCCGGCGGCGTAGGTGCGCTCCTGGTAGTTCACCGTGAGCGGCATGAAGTCGATGCCGGGCTTGGGCTCCTTGGCGGCGACGACGGTGGCGAGCACGGTGGTGTCGCCGTAGGTGGCGACGACGGCGCCGTCGGCCTGGCGGGCGACCTTGCCCGTCTCGAGGACGAGCTTGCGCCCCGCCCAGATCAGCTCTTCGCGTTGGATGTCGAACATCTGTCTCAGTCTCTCTTGCCTGCGTGCGGTCTGTCGGCCCGCGCGACGCCATGGGCAAGACGGCGGGAGGCTCGCGGCGCGGTGCGGGGAGCCTCCGGCGATCCTGTCCATGGTCATCGACCGGACGATGACGATGGGCCCGTGGCCGGTCCGGGACCGGCGGGGCGGAAGGCGCCGGGCGCCCGAGGATGCTCCCCCGGGCGCCCGGCGCGGTCTTCAGCGGCGGATGCCGAGGCGCTCGATGACCGAGCGGTAGCGGGCCTCGTCGCCGCGCTTGAGGTAGTCGAGGAGGGAGCGGCGCTGGGAGACCATCTTCAGGAGACCGCGGCGCGAATGGTTGTCCTTCGCGTGGCTCTTGAAGTGGTCCGTGAGGTTGGTGATGCGCTCCGTGAGGATCGCGATCTGCACCTCCGGCGACCCCGTGTCGCCGTCCTTCTGCGCATACTCCTTGATGAGCGCGGCCTTGCGCTCGGGCGTGATCGACATCGTCTTCGTCCTTCTCGTTCGTGCGGTGAGCCGACCGGCGACGCTCCCGCGGGCGCCGTCCCGCCGGCGGGACACGGATCTCGCTCGAGGGGAGCGCGTCCTGCGGAGCGGGTGAGCGCGGCGCATGCGCCGCCCGGCTCGATCTCGCGCGCGCCTCGGCCCGGCCGGGATGTCGTCCAGCGGGGTCGTGCACGAGCGGCCGGCCCCGTCATCGGAGCCGACGGCGCGGACCATAGACGATTTTTCGCGCGACGCCAGCCCATTCCGCCGCGGGGCTGCGGCCGCGTCCCGCAACGGACGGGCGCGACCCGGAACCTCGCACCGGCCGCGCCGTTCGCACGGCGAAACGACCGCCCGTCAAGAAAGGACGAAAGCCATGACCGATCTCCAGTCCACCTACGTCACCGCGCTCAAGAACACGCACGCCCTCGAGCTCCAGGCCCTGCAGGCCATGGAGCGCCAGGTCGAGCGGCTCGAGCGCTATCCGCAGATGAAGGCGATCCTCGAGGCGCACATCGAGGAGACGAAGCACCAGCGCGACCGCCTCGCCACCGCGCTCGACGGCCAGGGCTCCTCGCCGTCCAGCGTCAAGGAAGGCGCGCTCGGCATCGCCGGGAACCTCGCCGCGATCTTCCACGCGCCCGCGCAGGACGAGATTCTCAAGAACCTCTACGCCGACCACGCGCTGGAGAACTACGAGATCGCCGCCTATCGCTCGCTCATCGCCATCGCCGAGCGCGCGGGCGACGCGGCCTCGGTCACGGCCTTCCGGCAGTCCCTCGCCGAGGAGGAGGCCATGGCCGGGCGCGTCGCGGCGCAGATCGAGCCCGTGACGGCGACCTATCTCGAGCTGACGCTGTCGGGCGAGCAGGCGAGCCGTTGACGCGCGCCGCAGCCGTCGTGTGGCGCGCGCCCGCGCGTGCCGCACAGGCCCGGTTTGCGTCGCGCGGGCTTCCCCGCGGGGGTCGATGCTGAGACAAGGGACCTGAACGAGAGAAACAAGACGCCCGGCGCAACTCCCCCGAGATTACGCCGGGCGTCCGTGACGGCAACCGCCAGGAACAGCGCCCCGTCGCGAAGGACAATGGCAGGGTCGCGCGCCCCGAACATTGATCGATCGCAAGGCGCGCGAGAAAGTGGCATCGCCGCCGTGACACCGCGCCACCGCCTCGAGATCTACCGCAGCTCGCCGTTGGCGCAGGTCGTGCAGGTCGCCGTCGCCTGGTGCGGCGGCTGGCTGTTCACCGTGCTCGGCGTACCGGCATCCTGGCTCTCGGGTGCGGTCGTCGCGGTCATCGTGCTCGGCCGCTTCGGGCTCGCCGTGATCATGCCCCGCGCGCTGGCCGAGACTGCGATGGTGGTCTCCGGCGCCGTCATCGGCGCGGGGATGACGCCCGACACGCTGGCCGCCGCCGGCCGCTACCCGCTGAGCCTCCTCTTCCTCGCCGCCGCCGTCGTCGCGACGACCTTCGCCTCCTCTCTCGTGCTGATGCGCGGCTTCGGCTGGCGCCGCGACGACGCCGTGCTCGCCACCGTGCCGGGCGCGCTCACCGCGGTGATGGCGATCGCCGCCGAGCGAAGGGCGGACGTTCCGGGGATCGGCATCGTCCAGTCGACGCGCCTCCTCTTCCTCATCATCGTCCTCCCCTTCCTCGTCGCCGCCGGCGGGGGAGGGGAGACGGCGATCGTCCCGGGCGCGGCGCCCGCGCCGGAGACGGCGGGAGCCGGCACGCTCGCCGTCGTGCTGCTCGGGAGCGTGGTCGTCGGCGTCGGCTTCGAGCGGATAGGGCTCGCCGCGCCGCTCCTGCTCGGCGCGACCCTGTTCAGCGGCGCGGCCTACGTCAGCGGCTCGGTGGCGGGACCGATCCCGGACGCGATCGCCACTCTCGGCTTCGTGCTCATCGGCGTCTACATCGCCCAGCGCTTCAACACGCTCGACCTCCCCGCCATCCGGCGGCTCGTGCCCGCCGCGCTGACCGCCTTCGTCGTCGGCATCGCGGTGGCGGGCGTCTTCGCCGGCCTCTCCGTCGCCCTCGCCGGCGCGCCGCTCGCGGAGGCGCTCGTCGCCTTCGCGCCGGGCGGGCTGGAGGCCATGGTGGTGCTCGCGCTCGTGATGGGACTCGATCCGCTCTACGTCGGCGTGCACCACCTCGTGCGCTTCCTGGGCATCGGCTTGGTGCTGCCGGTCGTCTTCCGCACCCGCGGCTCTGCCGGGACGGCGCGCAGCCGGGCTCCCGCGTCCACGCCGGCGCACGATTCCGACGACGGCCCCGCCGCCTGAACGCGATGCACGCGACCGATCGGACGTGGTTGCGGATGGTTGCGCTCTGTTGTCTTTCGTTCCGGTGTTGCTAAGGTGCGCGCGCGCCGGGTCCGGCGGTGCGCGACACGCCAGTCCGCGCCCGCGAGCCGCGCACCCCTCCCGCGGAGTCGCCCGCGGAGGGAACGGGTCCGGTAAGCCCATAATGATGGAGGGTTCACGTATGGAACGTCGTCAATTCCTGAAGGGTGCCGCGGTCGGCGGCGTCGCCGCCGCGTCGGGCCTCGCGGCCCCGGCGATCGCGCAGGGCAACATGACCTGGCGCATGGTCACGACCTGGCCGCGCAACTTCCCGGGCCTGGGCGTCGGCGCGCAGCGCCTGGCCGACCGCATCACCGCCGCCTCCGGCGGCCGGCTGACGGTCCAGGTGTTCTCCGCCGGTGAGCTCGTGCCGCCGCTGCAGTCGCTCGACGCGGTCATCGACGGCACCGCCGAGATGAGCCACGGCGCGGCGTACTACTGGCAGAACAAGAGCCAGGCGCTGTCCTTCTTCACGGGCGTTCCGTACGGCATGACCTCCCGCGAGCTCGCGGCCTGGGTGCGCTACATGGGCGGCCAGGAGCTGTGGGACGAGATCTACGACCAGTTCGGCCTCCAGGGCTTCCTCTCGGGCGACACGGGCACCCAGGCGGGCGGCTGGTTCCGCAACGAGCTCAACAGCCTCGCCGACCTCCAGGGCCTGCGCTTCCGCACCCCGGGGCTCGGCGGCCGCGTGTGGGAGCAGCTCGGCGCGACGGTCACCAACATGGCCGGCGGCGAGATCTTCCCGGCCCTGCAGGCGGGCACGCTCGACGCGGCCGAGTTCGTCGGCCCCTACAATGATCTGGCGCTGGGCTTCTACCAGATCGCGAAGAACTACTACTTCCCCTCGTTCAACGAGCCGGGCCTCGCCACCGAGCTCGTGGTCGACAAGGCCAAGTTCCAGGAACTGCCCTCCGACCTGCAGGCGATCGTGCGCGACTGCAGCCAGGCCGAGTACGACCAGGTCGCCTCGGACTTCTACGCCAACAACCCGCGCGCCCTCGCCACGCTCGTCAACGAGCACGGCGTCCAGGTGCGTTACTTCCCGGAGGAGATCCTCGAGGCCGGCGCCGTCGCCGCCAAGGAGATCATCCAGGGCCTGCTCGACTCGGGCGACGACCTGACCCAGCGCGTCACCCAGTCCTACGTCGACGCCCTGCGCATCGTGCGCACCTCGACGGAGCAGAACGACGCCCGCTTCATCGCGGCGCGCGAGAAGTACTTCCAGCTCTGATCTCTCGATCGGAGTGCCCGAATGCGAGAAGCCCGGGCCGCGAGGCCCGGGCTTCTTCGTTCCGCGAAAGGAGAAAGGCGGGGGGAGAAGAGCGCCGCGCTCAGCCCTTCTTCGCCGCCTTTCCCTTCTCGATCGCCGCCGAGACCATCTGGAGCGCCTCCTCCGCGTCGCCCCAGCGCACGATCTTCACCCACTTGCCGGGCTCGAGATCCTTGTAGTGCGCGAAGAAATGCTCGATCTGCTCGAGCGTGATCTTCGGCATGTCGGCGACGGTCTTGACGTTCTCGTAGCGGCGCGTGAGCTTCGTCGTCGGCACGGCGATGATCTTCTCGTCCTGCCCCGCCTCGTCCTCCATGATCAGCACGCCCACCGGCCGCACGGCGATGATGGCGCCGGGCACGATGGCGCGGGTGTTGGCGACGAGCACGTCGACCGGATCCCCGTCGTCGGAGAGCGTGTGGGGGACGAAGCCGTAATTGCCGGGATAGCGCATCGAGGTGTAGAGGAAGCGGTCCACCACCAGCGTGCCCGCCTCCTTGTCGAGCTCGTACTTGATCGGCTCGCCGCCGATCGGCACCTCGACGATGACGTTCACCTCGTGGGGCGGGTTCTTGCCGATGGAGACGGCGTCGATGCGCATGGCGATCCTCCTCGTCGCGGACGCGCCGCGCGCGTCGCGGGGGCTTGCGGTGGCGCTCTAGGTAGCTTCCGGCGCGGCGGCGCACAAGGACGACTTTCGCCGCCCGCGCGCCCGCCCGATGCCCGGGCGGCGCTCACCGCTCGAACAGGTAGGCCTTCTTGGGCAGCTGGTCGGAGCCGATTCGCTCGCGTCCCTCGGCAACGAGGCGCCCGCCCAGGCGCTCGTAGAACCGGCAGGCGCGCTCGTTCTCCGACAGGCACCACACGGCGACCGCGGGCGCCCCGCGGTCGCCGAGATCGTTGACGACGGCCCGGAACAGGCGCCGCCCGAGCCCGACGCCCTGGTACTCCGGCGCGAGGTAGAGCTCGTCGATCTCGCCCTCGGCGGGCAGGGATCGGTCGCGGCAGCGGCCGTAGGAGGCGTATCCGGCGATGGTCTTGCCCACGTCGAGCACGGCGAGCGGCCGCCCGCGGCGCAGGGAGAACGCCCACCAGCGCGGGCCGCGGCGCTGGATCATCCGCTCGAGCGCGACGCCGGGGATGATGCCGCCGTACGCCTCCCGCCAGGCCGCGTCGAAGACCTTCGAGATCGCGGCCGCATCGGCCGGCTTCGCGTGTCTGATGCCTGTGACGAGCTCGCTCATGAACGAAGCTTAAGCCGGCCCGTGCGCCGTGGGAAGAGGCGCGTTGGTCGTGAGCGCGCGACGCCGCGGCGCAGCGAGGGTTGCGGGGATCAGTCCCCGAGCAGGTCCGGCCGCCGGGCGCGGGTGAGGGCACGGGCCGCGTCGCGGCGCCAGCGGGCGATGCGCCCGTGGTCGCCGGACAGGAGCACGTCGGGAATGAGGCGCCCCTCCCAGTCCCGCGGGCGGGTGTAGTGCGGGTACTCGAGCAGCCCGCCCTCGAAGCTCTCCTCCTCCCCCGAGGCGGCGGCGCCCATCACGCCGGGCAGGAGCCGCACGATCGCGTCGAGGAGCACCATCGCGGCGATCTCGCCGCCGGAGAGCACGTAGTCGCCGATCGAGACCTCGACGAGCCCGCGCCCCTCGATCACCCGCTCGTCGACACCCTCGAAGCGTCCGCAGACGACGAGCGCGCCGGGGCCGGCGGCGAGGGCGCGGACGGTGTCCTGCGTGAGCGGGCGCCCGCGCGGGCTCATCAGCAGGCGCGGGCGCGGATCGTCCGCGGGCGAGGCGGCGTCGATCGCCTCGGCGAGCACGTCGGCACGGATCACCATGCCCGGCCCGCCGCCGGCGGGGGTGTCGTCCACCGCCCGGTGCCGGCCCCGCCCGAAGGCACGGATGTCGCGCGCCTCGAGCGACCAGATCCCGCGTGACAGCGCCTCGCCGCTGAGCGAGACGCCGAGGGGGCCGGGGAACATCTCGGGGTAGAGGGTGAGGACGCTCGCGCGAAAGCCGGTCGGCATCATGGCGGCCCGCCCCCCTGCGATTCCTTCCTTGGCGAGTCGTCCTCTTGCGACTCGTCATCGGGTGACGGCTCGCCGCGGGCGGGTGCGAACAGGTCGGCGGGGGGGCGCACCACCACGCGGCCCTCGGCGACGGCGACCTCGGGCACGAAGGCGCGGGTGAAGGGGAGGTAGGCGGTGGGGCCGCCGTTCGCCGGCGCGATCTCGAGGAGGTCGCCCGCCCCGAAATCGGGCACGGCGACGATCCGGCCGATCGTCTCCCCGGCCGCGTCGAGGACGGCGAGGCCGATCAGGTCGGCGGCGAGCCAGGTGTCCTCGTCAGCATCCTCGTCCGGATCGGGGGCCGCGAGCGCCGCCCGCGGGGCGTGGAGCGGCGTGCGGGTCAGCGCCTCGGCCGCGGTCCGGTCGGTCACGCCGGCGAGGCGTACGACGAGGAGGTCGGGCGCGCCGCCCGGGGCACGGCGGGCGCTCTCGATGGTGAAGCGCCGTCCGTCCGGCGCCGTGAGCGGGCCGAGCCGGGCGACGCCCGTCGGATCTTCCGTGAAGGATTTCAGCCGGATCTCGCCGCGCACCCCGTGGGCGCGGCCGAGCTCGGCCACGCGCACGAGGTCTCCCGCGGGAGCCGCGGGGATCGCGCGCGGAGAGGGCGGCGCGAAGGGCTGCTCGGCCGGGCCGCGCGCCCGCGCGCCGCGGCGCTCGGGCTGCCGTCGGCCCGGCATCGGCCTCACGCCTCGGTGCTGGAGGCGGCCGCAGCCGCGTCGGCCTCGCGCTTGGCGCGCTCGGCGGCGCGCTCCTGCGCCTTCTTGCCGGGCTTGCCCTTCTCGGGGTTCGCGCGCTCGGGACGCTTGGCGACGCCCGCCTGGTCGAGGAAGCGCAGCACGCGGTCGGTCGGCTGCGCGCCCTTCTCGAGCCACGCCTTCGCCTTCTCGACGTCGAGCACGATGCGGTCGGCGGCGTCCTTGGGCTTCATCGGGTCGTAGGAGCCGATCCGGTCGATGAAGCGACCGTCGCGCGGCGAGCGCGAATCGGCGACGACGATGCGGTAGTACGGACGCTTCTTGGCGCCGCCGCGGGTGAGGCGGATCTTGAGGGGCATGCTCTTCTCTCCTGGATGATGCCTAGTGTCGCGTGGGTGATGTCCGGTGCATCCCGGACGTCGGATCGAGCGCATCGGGGCCGGGATGGCGCCATATGTCCATCACCTCCCCGCGCAGGTCGAACGTGCCGTCCCGCCATGCGCCCAGTCGCTGGGCCACGCGCGCGGAGGCGTGGTTGTCGGGGTCGATCGACGAGACGAGCGTCGTCCACCCCAGATCCCGGTAGGCGTAGCTGCGCGCGCGCAGCGCCGCCTCGGTGACGTAGCCGCGGCCGCGGACGCCGGGCATCAGCCCCCAGCCGACCTCGGCCTCCGGCCAGCCCTCCGGGTTCCACAGGCCGCAATAGCCGACGAACACGCCGGACGCCTTCTCCTCGAGCGCCCAGAACCCGTAGCCGCGCAGCTGCCAATGGCCCACGTAGCCCGCCATCCGCCGCCACGACGCGATGCGATCCTCGACGCCGCCGACGTGCCGGGCGCTCTCCTCGTCCGCGTAGAAGCCGGCGAAGGGCTCGAAGTCCGCCGCGCGCCACTCGCGCAGGACGAGCCGCTCGGTCTCCAGCCGCGGGATCTCGAGGGTGAAGGCGCTCACTTCTTCTTGCCCCCGAACGGGAAGCCGCCGCCCAGGCCGGGCAGCCCGCCACCCTTCGAGCCGCCGAGCCCTGGCAGGCCGGGCGCGCCGGGCTTCGAGCCGGGTCCGCCGAGGCCCGGCGGCATCGGCGGCAGGCCGCCGCCACCGGCACCGAGCTTCTTCTGCATCTCGGCGATCATCTCGGGCGTCGGCTCGGGCATGCCGCCCATTCCAGCACCCATGCCGCCACCCATGCCGCCGCCGCCGAGCCCGAACATGCCGCCGAGCGCGCCGGCGATGCCGCCCTTCTTGTTCTTGCCCATCATCTTCATGACGTCCGCCATCTGGCGGTGCATCTTGAGGAGCTTGTTGACGTCCTCGACCTTCATGCCGGCGCCCGCGGCGATGCGCTTCTTGCGCGAGGCCTTGAGGATGTCCGGGTTCTTGCGCTCGGCCGCGGTCATCGAGGAGATGATCGCGCGCTGGCGCTTGATCATCTTGTCGTCGACCTTGGCACCCTCGAGCTGCTTCTTCATGGCACCCATGCCGGGCATCATGCCCATGAGCCCGCCGACGCCGCCGATCTTCTCCATCTGGCCGAGCTGCTCGGAGAGATCCTCGAGGTCGAACTTGCCCTTGCGCATGCGCTCGGCCATGCGCACGGCCTTCTCCTGGTCGATCGTCTGCGCGGCCTTCTCGACCAGCGAGACGATGTCGCCCATGCCCAGGATGCGGTTCGCGACACGGCTCGGGTGGAACTCCTCGAGCGCGTCCACCTTCTCGCCGGTGCCGATCAGCTTGATCGGCTTGCCGGTGACGGCGCGCATCGAAAGCGCCGCGCCGCCGCGGCTGTCGCCGTCCATGCGGGTCAGCACGATGCCGGTGAGGCCCATGCGTGCGTCGAAGGCCCGCGCGGTGTTCACCGCGTCCTGGCCGGTGAGCGCGTCCGCGACGAGGAGCACCTCGTGCGCCTCGACCGCCCGGCCCACCTCCGCGGCCTCGGCCATCAGCTGCTCGTCGACGGTGACGCGGCCGGCCGTGTCGAGCATGACGACGTCGTAGCCGCCGAGCCGCGCCGCCTGCATGGCGCGGCGGGCGATCTGCACCGCGGACTGACCGGCCACGATCGGCAGCGTGTCGACGCCCACCTGCTCGCCGAGGATGGCGAGTTGCTCCATCGCGGCCGGGCGGCGCGTGTCGAGCGAGGCCATGAGGACGCGCTTCTTCTCGCGCTCGGAGAGGCGCTTGGCGATCTTGGCGGTGGTCGTCGTCTTGCCCGAGCCCTGAAGGCCGACCATCAGGATCGGCACCGGCGGCTCGGCGCGCAGGTCGATCGTCTCGGCGTCGGCGCCGAGCATCTCGACGAGGGCGTCGTTGACGATCTTGACGACCATCTGCCCGGGCGTGACCGACTTCACCACCTCGGCGCCGACGGCCCGCTCGCGCACGCGGTCGGTGAAGGAGCGCACCACCTCGAGCGCCACGTCGGCCTCGAGCAGGGCGCGGCGTACCTCGCGCAGGGCCTCGGACACATCGCTCTCGGAGAGCGCGCCGCGGCGCGTGAGCCCGTCGAGGATGCCGGAGAGGCGGTCTGAGAGGCCTTCGAACATGGTCAGTCGAGCCCTTTGGCGATGAGCGGGGTGTGTTCGACGTCCTCCGCGGCGTCGATGGCCGCGTCGAAATGCGTCGTCGCCGCCACGAACTCGTCGCGGCAGCCGGGATTGCAGAAGCCGACCACGCGGCCGCGATAGCGCGCGAGCGAATCCGCCGCGATCGGCTTTCCCGACCACGGGCAGGTGTCGTTCACCGCCTCCGCGATGTCGAGGGTCTCGCCCTCGCGCGTCGTCTCGCTCATGCTCACCCGGCTCGATATGGGGGGCACGCCCCCGCCTCGCCAATGCCCGTCTCCGACACCCTGGCCACCGACGCAACGCGGATCGCGCCCGAGGGCGCGACGCGCTGTCGGGCGTTGACCTCCGGCCTCGCGAGGCCGGTCGGCGGATCGAGCGTTCGTCTGCGACGAAGAGCTGAGGGGTGCGAGGTACAGGGGGATCGGCCGGGAGTCAAGGATTTGCAGCCGGGACGACCCGTCGGCGGCCGCGAAGGGGCGGCGTGCGCGTCGTCCCGCATGCGGCCTCGTGGACGTCCTGCGGCCGATCCTCGACCATCGTGCGCCCTGCGAGGCGCGCGAGAGAGCCGCTCGACGACATCGGCGTCACTCGGCCGGAACGCGTCCCGCACCGGCCTCCTCCGCCCGTTCCGCCGCCGCGAGCTCGTCTTCGAGCCGGGCGGCCTCCGCGGCACGGGGCTTCGTGAAGCCCGCCAGCAGCAGGTAGGCGACGGGCGTCAGGAACAGGGTGAACAGGACGGACAGGCCGAGCCCGCCGACGACGACCCATCCGAGCGCCGCGCGCGCCTCCGATCCCGCACCGTCGGACAGGATGAGCGGCAGGCCGCCGAGCACCGTCGAGATCAGCGTCATCATCACCGGCCGGAAGCGCACCACCGCCGCCTCGAGCGCGGCCTCGCGCACGGTCATCCCCTCGTCGCGCAGCTGGTTGGCGAACTCGACGATCAGGATGCCGTTCTTGGCCATCAGCCCGATCAGCATCACGAGGCCGATCTGGCTGTAGATGTTGAGGCTCGTCCCCGTCGCCGCCATGGCCAGCGCCGCCGCGCCCAGGCCGAAGGGCACCACGAGCATGATCACGATGCCCGAGGCGACGCTCTCGAACTGCGCGGCGAGCACGAGGAGCACGATCGCCAGCGCGAAGGCGAAGGTGATGGCGACGCCCCGCGAGGTCTCCTCCAGCGCCGCCGCCTCGCCGAGGAAGGCGATGGTCTGGCCCGGCGCGAGGAGCGGCGTCGCCACCGCGCGGACCTGCTCGATCGCCGCGCGCAGCGGCAGGTCCGCGGGGAGCCCCGCCTCGACGGTGACCGAGCGGCGCTGGCGCTCGCGCTCGAGCGAGGGCGAGACGCTCTCCTCGGTGAGGCTCGCCAGTGCCGAGAGCGGCACGAGCGCCCCGCCGTTGCCGCGCAGCAGGATCTGGGCGAGGTCGTCGGGCTGCGAGACCGCGCCCTCGGGGGTGCGCAGCCGCACCTCCACCGCCCGGTCGCCGACGAAGACGTCGCCCACGCGCCGGCCGTCGAGGGCGGTCTGGAGCGCGAGCGCGACGTCGGCCGGGTCGACGCCGAGGTCGGCGGCGCGCGCCGTGTCGAGGCGGATCGAGAGCTGCGGCTGGCTGACGTCGATCGACAGCGAGGGATTGGTGAGGGCCGGCAGCTCGCGCCGCAGCGCGCCGACGAGGTCGAGGCCGGTGTCGGTGATGGCGTCGTAGTCCTCGCCGAGCACGGCGATGCGCAGCCCCTGGCCGCCGCCGCGGATGCCGAGCGAGTTGGGCGAGATGGCGCGGGCGCTCACGCCGACGATCGCGCCGAGCCTGCCGTTGATCTCGGAGACGATCGCCTGCTGGTCGCGCTCGCGCTCGGCCCAGTCGACCAGCGGGGCGGCGATGAAGGCGCGGTTCGAGCGACCCCAGGTGCCGATGACGGCGAGCACGCTCTCGATCTCGCCCGCCTCGACGTAGGGCTCGAGGATCGCCTCGATCTCGGCGACCTTCCCGTCGGTGTAGGCGAGCGAGGCGCCCTGCGGGGCCGAGACGACGAGGAGGACGAAGCCGCGGTCCTCCGGCGGGGTGAGCTCCTCGGGCAGGCTCGACCAGGCGATCCAGGTGACGACCCCGAAGAGCGCGCAGACGGTGAGCACGACCAGCGGGACCGCGAGCGCGCGCGCGAGGAGGACACGGTACAGCGCCACGAACCAGCCGCCGACCGTCGCCAGCGGGTCGAGCCGCCGGCGCGGCCCGCCGTCGGCAGGCGGCGCCTCGTCCTTCAGAAGGCGCGAGGCGAGCATCGGCGCGAGCGTCAGCGCCACGAAGGAAGAGAGCACCACGGCGGCGGCGAGCGTGAAGCCGAACTCGGCGAAGAGCCGGCCCGCCTGCCCGGGCAGGAACGAGATCGGGATGAACACGGCCGCCAGCGTCAGCGTCGTCGCGACCACGGCGAAGAAGACCTGGCGCGTGCCGAGCACCGCGGCGGCGCGCGCGCCCATGCCCTCCGCCCGGCGTCGCTCGATGTTCTCGATGACGACGATGGCGTCGTCGACGACGATGCCGGTGGCCAGCACGAGGGCGAGCAGCGTCAGCACGTTGACGGAGAAGCCCATCAGGTAGATCGCCGCGAGCGTGCCGATGATGGCGATCGGCACGGTGACGGTGGGGATGAGCGTCGCGCGCCACGAGCGGAAGAACAGGAGGATGATCACGACGACGAGGAGCGTCGCGATGACGAGCGTGCTCAGCACCTCCGCGACGGCGCTTCCGACGAAGACCGCGTCGTCCGAGCGCACGGCGACCTCGATGCCCTCCGGAAGCGAGCGGTTGAGCTCGTCCACCGTCTCGCGCACCGCGGTCGAGATCGCGATCGTGTTCGAGCTCGCCTGGCGCAGGATGCCCGCGCCGAGGCCGACGCGGCCGTCCGAGCGCAGCACCATCTCGTCCTCGGCCGGCCCGAGCGAGACGGAGGCGACGTCGCGGATGCGCGTGCCGCGGTCGACGAAGGTCGCCTCGATCTCGTCGACGGAGCGCGCGGCCGCCCCGGCCTCGACGAGCACCGTCGAGGACGGCATGCGCAGGTCGCCCGCGGGCGCGTCCGACAGGACGCCGTCCAGCGCGCGGCGGACGTCGGCGATGGTGAGGCCCCGCGCGTTGAGCGCCGCGACGTCGAGCGTCACCCGGAAGACCGGCTCGCGCAGCCCGTAGACCTGGACGTCGGCGACGCCCTCCACCGCGGCGAGCCGGTCGAACACGAGGCGCTCGGCGAGGGCGGAGAGCTCCTCGATGGCGTGGCGATCGGAGACGACGGCGAGGCGCAGGATCGCGTCGCCGTCGGCGTCCGCCTTGACGACGCGTGGCTCGGCCGCGTCCTCGGGGAGCCGGCCGACGATGCCGGAGACGGCGTCGCGCATGTCGTTGGCCGCGATGTCGAGATCGACGCCCTCGCCGAACTCGGCGACGATGCGGCTGCGCCCCCGCGCGCTCGACGAGGACACGGAGACGAGCCCCGGCACCCGCGCCACCGCGCCCTCGACGAGCCGCGTCACCTGCGCGTCGATGGCGGCGGGCGTCGCGCCGGCGAACTCGGTCGTCACCGTGACGACGGGGCGGTCGACGTCCGGCAGCTCTCGGACCGACACGCCGAAGAGCGCGGCGAGGCCGGCGAGCACGATCATCAGGCTCATCACCGCCGCGAGCGTCGGGCGGCGCACGCACAGGGAGGCGACGTCGGCGGCGCGGGAATAGGCGTTCATGCGCTCAGCTCCGCTGGCCGGCAGGGGAGGTCGCGCCGGGCAGGGCCTCCTCGGCGATCTCGACCTCGGCCCCGTCGCGCAGGCGCTGGACACCCTCGAGGACGACCTGCTCGCCCGCTTCGAGCGGCGCCTCGACGAGGACGACACCGTCCGCGCGGCCCGCGAGCGCGACGCGCACCTGCGTCACCGCCCCGTCGGCGACGCGCCAGACGTACGGGCCCTCCCGGTCCCATTGCAGCGCCTGTGCGGGAACCGCGACGCGCGACGCGCCAGGGAAGGCGAGGGTGACCGTGAAGCTCATGCCGGGGCGCAGCCGGTCGTCGACGTTGGCGATCTCGGCGCGCACGGGAAGCGCGCGGCTGTCGGGATCGACGCGGCTGTCGATCTCGGCGATCGTCGCCGGGAAGGTCTCGCCCGGATATGCGGCGGTCTGCGCGAGGACCACGTCGCCGCGGGCGACGCGGGCGGCGAGCCGCTCGGGGACGGGGAAGCGCACCAGGATGCGGCCGCGGTCGTCGAGCGCGGCGACGGGCGTCTGCGTCGTCACCCGCTGGCCGATCTCCACCTGCGAGAGGCCGAGCCGTCCGGGGAAGGGGGCGACGAGCGAGCGGCGCTCGAGCGCGAGCTCGGCGGCGGCGACCTGCGTGCGCGCCTCGGCGAGGGCGGCCTGCGCCTCCTCGAGCTGGACGGCGGAGGCCGAGCGGCTCTCGGCGAGGCTCTGGAGGCGATCGGCGCGATCGCGCGCGAGGTCGGCGGCGATGGTGGCGCGCTCGAGCGCGATGCGCTGCTCGCGGTCGTCGAGCGACAGGAGCGGCGCGCCGGCCTCGACCCGGTCCCCGGGCGCGAACAGTACGGCGCGGACGAGGCCGTCGTCGGGGGCGAAGAGCGTGACGGATCGCGCCGCCTCGGCGGTGCCGATGACGTCGAGGCGCGTCTCCTCGCGCGACTGCGCGACCGAGCCCACGACGACGCGGCTCGGCCCGAAGCCGCCGCGGCGGAACCCCCCGCCGGCCGTCTCGCCCGGCCCCGCCTCCGGCACGGGGAGCCCGACGCGCTTGGCGACGTCCACGATCGCCGCCGGCGCGGTGCCCGGCGAGAACGTCGCCCAACCCGCGAGCGCGCCCGCGACGAGCATCAGCGCCACGAGCGCTTGCTTCCAGAGTGCCATGAACGTCCTGCCTCGCAGCGCGGTCGATCGGGCGATGCGCCCGTCCCGCGCCGGACGACATCTATGTCATGCCGGCGCGGGCCGCACCACCAGTACGGACGTTCGGGCATGCCGGACCACCCGGGCGGCATTGGGGCCGAGGAGGTAGTCCTCGAGCTCGGGCCTGTGGGCCGACATAACCACGAGATCCGCCTTCGTCTCCTGTGCCCAGTGCAGGATCTCGCGGTAGATCCCGCCATGGCCGACGATCGTCCGATGCGGGATCTCGGCGGGAATGACGGCGGCGACGAAGGCGTTCAATTCCTCGTGAGCGCGCGCCAGCGCCCGCTTCTCGAACCCCTCGGGAAAGAAGCCGCCGACCAGCGCCATGCCGAAGTCCGGCACGACGTTGAGCACGTGGATCGTCGCGCCGAAGGCGCGGGCGTACTCGACCACCGTGTCGATGGCGCGCTGCTCCGCCTCCTTGTGGCCGAGGTCGACCGCGAGCAGGATGTTCTCGTACATCGTCGCACCTCCTTCGCGCTCTCGCCCCGCGCCCGGGTTGTTCATCGACGCACCATCGAGTCCACCGGCCGGCAGTCATCCGGTGGCGTCATGCTCTAGGCGCGTGCGCCTTCGCCCCCGGCGGCCGTCGTCGCGCGCCCTCTCTTCGCCGCGTCTTCCTGTCGCTTGGCCCGCCGCGACTGCGCGAGCCAGACGAGGCCGAACAGCAGCGCCGCCGGCAGGTAGGACCAGGCGCGCGCCGGCTGCTCGACGGGAACCTCGACCGCGGTGATCATGACCTGGTTCTCGGGATCGTAGAAGTCGAGATGGCCCAGCGTGCGCCCGCCGGGGCTCCTCGGATCGAACGGCTCCTCGATCAGCACGCGCTCGCCCTCGGTGAGGTAGACGAGCCCCGTCGCCTGCTCGAGCCGCGTCGCGGGATCGAGCTCCGCGTCGGGCAGCGTGAAGGCGAGGGTGCGCTCCTCGACCTCGAGATCCGAGAAGCGCGGGCCGGAGACGCCGAGACGGATGATCCCGCCCTCGGGCGTCTGCGCGATCGCGTCCTCGATCTGCGTGGCCGGCAGGGGCTCGTAGGGCGGCACGATCTGGTCGATCAGGAACCCCGGGCGCAACAGCAGGAAGGCGACGAGCAGGAGCGCCACCGTCTCCCAGACGCGGTTCCTGACGAGGAAGAAGGCCTGCGTCGCCGCGGCGAAGACGAGCATGGCCGCCGTCGCCTTGACGAACACCCAGATGCCCTGCACCCAGCCGACGTCGATGAGCAAGAGGTTCGTGTTGAACACGAAGATGAACGGCAAGAGCACCGTGCGCAGGCTGTAGAAGAACGCCGTGAAGCCGGTCTTCAGCGGATCGCCTCGCGATACCGCCGCCGCCGCGAACGAGGCGAGCCCGACGGGTGGCGTCACGTCCGCCATGATCCCGAAGTAGAACACGAACAGGTGCGCGGCGATGAGTGGGATGATGATGCCGTTCGCCTGCCCCAGCTCGACGATCACCGGCGCCATCAGGGTCGCGACCACGATGTAGTTCGCCGTCGTCGGCAGGCCCATGCCGAGGACGAGCGAGATCAGCGCCGTGAAGACGAGGATGAGCAGGATGTTGCCGCCCGACAGGAACTCGACGAACTCCGCCATCACCTGGCCGATGCCGGTGAGCGTCACCGCGCCGACGATGATGCCGGCGGTGGCGGTGGCGCAGGCGATGCCGATCATGTTGCGCGAGCCGAGGATGAGGCCCTGCGTCAGGTCGGCGGCGCCCTCCCTGAAGGCCGCGCGCACCTGCGCGCCCCGCACCTTGCGGAACAGCGCCTTGAGCGGCTTCTGCGTGAGCAGGATGACGACGAGCAGCACCACCGCGTAGAAGGCCGAGAGCCCCGGCGAGCGCTGCTCGATCATGAGGAACCAGACGAGCACGACGATGGGCAGGATGTAGTGCAGCCCGGTCTTGAGCACCTCGGTGGCGATCGGAAGCTCCAGGACGGGGGCGTCGGGATCGTCGATCTCGAGATCCGGACCCTTCGACGCGAGCCAGATCAAGCCGACGTAGACCGCCGCCACGAGGACGAGCAGGACGGGCGTCGACACCGCCGGCAGGACCGCCTGGACGCCGCGGATCGAGACGTAGACCACCCCCGCGAGGATGATCATCGAGGCGATCGTGATGCCCGCGCGCAGCAGCGCCGTGGGCAGCGGGTGGACGACGCGCTTGGGCAGCGCCGGCATCGCGTTCTTCAGGGCCTCGAGATGCACGAGGTAGAGGAGCGCGATGTAGGAGATCACCGCCGGCAGGAAGGCGTGGGTGATCACCTCCGTGTAGGGGATGCCGACGTACTCCACCATCAGGAAGGCGGCCGCGCCCATCACGGGCGGCATGATCTGGCCGTTGACGGAGGAGGCCACCTCGACCGAGCCCGCCTTCTCGGCGGAGAAGCCGACGCGCTTCATCAGGGGGATGGTGAAGGTGCCCGTCGTCACCACGTTGGCGATCGAGGAGCCGGAGATCAGGCCCGTCATCATCGAGGACAGGACGGCCGCCTTCGCCGGGCCGCCGCGCAGGTGGCCGAGCAGCGCGAAGGCGAGCTTGATGAAGAAGTTGCCCGCGCCCGCCTTGTCGAGCAGCGAGCCGAACAGAACGAACAGGAAGACGAAGCTCGCCGAGACGCCGAGCGCCACGCCGAAGACGCCCCCGGAGGTCAGCCACATCTGGTCCATGGCCCGCGAGAACGTGGCGCCGCCCCACTGGATGACGTCGGGCAGGAAGGCGGCCGAGCCGAAGAAGACGTAGAGCAGGAAGACGATCGCCACGATCGCGAGCGGCGGGCCGAGCGCGCGGCGTGTCGCCTCGAGCAGCAGCACGAGGCCCGCGCCCGCGGCGACGAGGTCGGCCGTCGTCGGCAGGCCGGGGCGCGCCGAGATCTCGCGGTAGAAGATGAAGATGTAGAGCGCGCAATACGTCGCCGCCGCCGCGAGCACGAGGTCGAGGATCGGGATGCGGTCGCGCGGCGAGCGCGAGAAGGCGGGGTAGGCGCAATAGGCGAGGAACAGCGCGAAGCCGAGGTGGATCGGCCGGACCTGCGCGTCGTTGAGGACGAGCGGCAGGCCGGTGAGCCGGGAGGCGATGAAGGGGAGCGGCGAGGCGATGTAGAGCTGGAACAGCGCCCAGGCGAGCGCGATGCCGGTGACGGCGAGGCCGACGGGGCCGCGCGGGTTGCGCGCGCCGGTGTCCGCCTTGGCGACGAGGTCGTCGAGCTCGCTTCTCGAGGGTCCGTCGCTCGCCGCCGTCCTGCTCTCGTCGGTCATCGCACGCCTCACGCCTGCGACGCGCGGGCCTGCCGACGTCGCGATTGAAACCGGGGCGCCGCCCCGGGAACCGCGCGGGGCTCCCGGGGCGACCTGTCGTTCAGGCCCGATCGTGCGCGGACCGGGGCGGGTGGCTCACTGGAGCCAGCCGCGCTCGCGGTAGTAGCGCTCGGCGCCCGGATGAAGCGGGGCGGAGAGGCCGCTGGAAATCATCGTCTCGGGATCGAGCGTCGCGAGGGCCGGATGCAGGGCGGTGAAGTCGTCGAAGTTGTCGAAGACGGACTTGACCAGCGTGTACACCGCGTCCTCGGACACGTCCGCCGAGGTGACGAAGGTCGCGCCCACGCCGAAAGTCTGGGTCGGCTCGTCCGTGCCCGGATAGAGGCCGCCGGGGACTTCGGCCTTGAAGTAGTAGGGGAATTCCTCGACGAGCGCATCGACGTAGTCGCCGGTGACGTCCACCAGCACCGCGTCGCAGGTGGCGGTGGCCTCCTGGATCGATCCGTTCGGATGGCCGACGCTGTAGACGAAGGCGTCGATGTTGTTGTCGCACAGCGCGGCGGACTGCTCCGCCGGAGCCAGCTCGGAGGCGAGCGCGAACGTGCCGTTCGTCCAGCCCTTCCGCTCCATCAGGATGTCCATGATGGCGCGCTGGCCGGAGCCCGGGTTGCCGATGTTGACGCGCTTGCCCTCGAGGTCGTCGAAGGTCTCGATTCCGGCCTCGGCGCGGGCGAGCACGTTGAACGGCTCGGGATGCAGCGAGAAGACCGAGCGGAGGCTCTCCTGCGCGCCCTGGTCCGCGAACTGGCCCTCGCCGTTGTAGGCCAGGTACTGGACGTCGGACTGCGCCACGCCGAAGTCGAGGTCCCCACCGCGGATGGCGTTGACGTTGTAGACCGAGCCGCCGGTCGATTCGACCGAGCAGCGGATGCCGTGGTCGCGGCGGGTCTGGTTCATGAGCCGGCAGATCGCGCCGCCGACCGGGTAGTAGACGCCGGTGACGCCGCCGGTGCCGATCGAGACGAACTGCTGATCCTGGGCGATGGCGCCGGTCGAGGCGCCGCCGAGCGCGAGCGCCATCGTGGCTGCGGCGAGCGTCGACTTCAGGGCGAGTTTTGCGTGCATGTTCTCGTGTCTCCGTCTGTTCGAGGGAACGACACGCCCGCGTGGTAGGCGTTTTCGTCGTTTTGTCCACGCCCAGGCAGTCTTAGCCCATACCTCCGTCGCTTGCCAAGGCGAACGCCGCCCAAAGCTCCGCTTGCTCCGGCTCCCCTGCCGCCCGCGCGGGTGCGAAGGCGCGGGATGGCGGCTTGCCGGCTTTCGCCCGCGCGGGCCGGCGCGCTACAGTGCGGCACGATCGATGAGACGCACCGGGAGGGCGCGATGGCAGGACGGCTGGACGGCAAGGTCGCGCTGGTCACGGCGGCGGGTCAGGGGATCGGGCGCGCGATCGCGCGGGCCTTCGCGGACGAGGGCGCCGTCGTCCTCGCCACGACGCTGAACCCGCAGGAGCTCGAGGGCCTGCCCGCCGCGCGCCGGATCGGGCTCGACGTCACCTCCACCGCCGCCGTCGACGCGCTCGCGCGTGAGGTGGCGCACGACCTCGGCGGCGTCGACGTGCTCGTGAACTGCGCGGGCTACGTGGCGCACGGCTCGGTGCTCGACTGCGACGAGGAGGAGTGGGACCTCTCCTTCGACCTCAACGTCAAGTCCATGCACCGCACGATCAAGGCCTTCCTGCCCGGCATGCTGGCACGCGGCGGCGGCTCGATCGTCAACATCTCCTCGGGCGCCTCCTCGCTGAAGGGCGCGCCGGCGCGCTACGCCTACGGCGCCACCAAGGCGGCGGTGATCGGGCTCACCAAGGCGGTCGCCGTCGACTTCATCCGAGAGGGCGTGCGCTGCAACGCCATCTGCCCCGGCACGATCCAGTCCCCCTCCCTCGACGGGCGCATCGCCGCGCTCGCGGCGCGCACCGGCCAGGACGAGAAGGCCGTGCGGGCGGGCTTCGTGGCGCGCCAGCCGATGGGCCGCATCGGCACGGCGGACGAGGTCGCCGCGGCGGCCGTCCACCTCGCCGGGGACGAGAGCGCCTTCACCACCGGCACCACCCTCGTCGTCGACGGCGGCTGGACGCTGTGATCGACCCTCGCACAGGAAACGCGACCCCCATGCACGTCCTCGTCACCGGCGCCGCCGGCATGATCGGCGCCAAGCTCGCCCGCCGCCTCGTCGCCGACGGGCGCATCGGCGCGCGCGCCATCGCCCGCCTCACCCTGCACGACGTCGTCGCGCCGCCGGTGCCGGACGGCGCGGGCTTCCCCGTCGAGACGATCGCCGCAGACATCGGCGACCCCGCGACCGCGACGCGGCTCCTGGCGGAGCGCCCGGACGTGATCGTGCATCTCGCGGCCATCGTCTCGGGGGAGGCGGAAGCCGATTTCGAGAAGGGCTACCGGATCAATCTCGACGGCGGGCGCGCGCTCTTCGAGGCGGTGCGGGCGCATGGGGAGGGCTACCGCCCGCGCGTGGTCTTCGCATCCTCGGTCGCCGTGTTCGGCGCACCCCTGCCGGAGCCGGTGCCGGAGGACCACGCGCTCACCCCGCTGACGAGCTACGGCACGCAGAAGGCGATCTGCGAATTGCTGCTGGCCGACTACACCCGCCGCTTCATCCTCGACGGCGTCGGCATCCGCCTGCCCACGATCTGCGTGCGGCCGGGGCGGCCGAACAAGGCGGCCTCGGGCTTCTTCTCGAGCATCATCCGCGAGCCGCTCGTCGGCGAGGAGGCGGTGCTGCCGGTCTCGGAGGATGTGCGCCACTGGCACGCCTCGCCGCGATCCGCCGTCGGCTTCCTGGTTCACGCCGCCGCCATCGACGGCGAAGCGATCGGCCCGCGCCGTACGCTCGACATGCCGGGCGTCGCGGTGACGGTCGGCGAGCAGATCGAGGCGCTGCGGCGCGTCGCCGGCGACGCCGCCGTCGCCCGCATCCGCCGCGAGCCCGATCCGGCGATCGCCCGCATGATCGGCGGCTGGCCGCGGGCCTTCGCACCGAAGCGCGCCCTCGCGCTCGGCTTCCGGGCGGAGGAGAGCTTCGACGACATCATCCGCGTCCACGTCGAGGACGAGCTCGGCGGGCGGATCGTCCGGTGAGGCATCGCGGCCCGATCTCCCTCTGCCGAGCCGGTCGCCGCACTCCCGCATCCTGAAACCGCGGAACATCGCGCGCCGCCTTCCGTTGGCCCTCGACAGCGACCGCGACACGCGTCGACGACGCACGCCACCGCGGTCCCGCCGCCCGCGATCTCGCGGCGCGGCACGAGACAACGGAAAGGAGCAACCCCATGCTCACGCGCACCTCCACGATCGCCCTCCTGGCCGCCATCGCGGCCGCGCCGGCGATGGCGCAGGACGCTTCCGTCGCGCCCACGACCGAGGGCGTCGCCCCGGGCGGCACGCTCGCCGCCCAGAACATCGTCGCGATGGACGATTGGCGCTACGACGAGATCTACGCCGGCGGCATGAGCGCCGAGGAGTTCATCGACGAGTACGAGGTCTACGGCGCCGCCGGCGAGGAGATCGGCGACGTCGAGGACGTGATCGTCGGCGCGGACGGCCGGATCCTCGCGGTCGTCGCCGAGATCGGCGGCTTCATCGACATCGGCGACACGCACGTCGCCGTGCCGTGGGACGAGGTCGAGATGGCCGTCGGCGAGCAGGCGATCACCATCCCCGTCACCGAGGACACGATCGACGACTACGGCGTGTTCGGCACCGGCTACTACGGTGACGACTACGGTGTCGGCGGCGATGTGGCCGCGACGGGCGCCGTCGTCGAGCAGGAGGTCGTGACCGGCCTCGACGACGCCGAGCTCGGCCCGCGGGCCTACCGCGTGTCGGAGATCATCGGCGACTACGCCCGCATCCGCGGCGATGACGACACGCCCCGCAACTACGGCTACGTCAACGACGTGATCCTGTCCGAGGGCCGCGTGCAGGCCGTCGTGGTGAGCGCGGACACCGCCTACGGCCGCGGCGCCTACGCGTACCCCTACTATGGCCCCTACGGCTACGCCGGCGGCTGGGGCACGAGCTACGGCTACGGCACGGGCGCCTACTACGACCTGCCCTACGGCGAGTCGGAGATCGGCGGGGCGGAGCCGTTCGAGTACGAGCGTCTCGGCGGGGACATGTGATCGCGTTCCCCGCGACGAGCGGACGGCGAGAGGGGGTCCGGCGCGAGCCGGGCCCCGTCTTGCTTGGCCGAACCCGGTATGCTTGCGAAGCATGGCTCGCCTGCGGAGTTCGGAACGGGCTTGCTCGAGTTGCGACGCTCGACCGTGAACGAACCCGAGGTCGTGGGGCGTCCCGGGCTGCGTGGCCCGCCACGGCCCCGGCTGTGTGATCGGCTTAAGCTCTTCGTCATTCCCCAGCGGTATGGCTGGTCTCCGTCGAGCCGCCACAGCGGACCCGAGGAGGAAGCCTTGCCGCGCGTACCCGTTCTCGTCGCAGCGACCGTCGCCGCGGTCCTCCAGCTCGCCCCGGCCACGGCAGCCGGCGGCGGGGCCGACGGCGCGCCGCGCGTCGCCGCCGCGGACGCCGCGCGCGCCGAGTCCCCGGAGATCCGCGTCGGCCCGGTCGCCTACGCCCGCACGGTGTCGATCGCCGAGATCGAGCGCCTCCCCATGGTCGAGGTGCCGAGCGGGCTGTCGATGGACCGCGAGGGTACCCTCTTCCAGGGTCCGCTCCTCGCCGACGTGCTCGCACTGATCGGAGCCGACGGCGTCGACGCCGTCGTGCTGCGCGGCGCCGACGGCTACGGCGCGCGCATCCCGCGGGAGGACTGGGAGCGCTGGCCGCTCGTCCTGGCGACGCGCGCGCACGGCGAGCCTCTCGGCATCCGCGAGCGTGGCCCCGCACGGCTGATCTATCCCATGCACCGCCATCCCGAGCTCGACGACAGGATCTACATCGACCGGAGCGTCTGGCTCCTCGCCGAGATCGAATGGTGAGGGCATGCGGGTCGTTCGCCGCCTGCGCTTCGTGCTCGGGGACCGGGGAGGTCCGCTGGTGGGCACGCTCATCCTGTTCGCGGGCGTGATCGCGACCCTCGTCGCGATCTGGGGCGCGGGCAGCATCAAGCGCGGCGAGATCGACCTCGGACAGTACATGGTCCGGCACCTGCGCTACACCTATGCCGAGATCGTCGCGCTGGAGGGCCTCCTCGCCACGGCGGCGACGACGGCGGGCGATCCCCGCGCCCACGCCATGGTCGTGAACGCGGCGGACCGGTTCTACGTGCGCCTCGACATGCTGGATTCGCTGAGCCGCGGGCCGATGACGGACCCGGGCAGCGACTTCGCGCCGCTCGCGCGGGACCTGATGGCTGGGCTCGACGCGCTCGTCGCGGCGGGCGCGCCGATGGACGAGGCGCGCGTCGCCGCGACCCGCGACCTCGCCTCCGCGCTGGTGCGCGTGACGAACGACTACACCCGCGGGATCGAGACCGGCATCGACGAGGCCCTGCGCCGGCAGATCTCGGAGACGAACCGCGCCTGGGTCGGCGTCGTCGGCAGCGTGCTGATGCTCCTCGTGCTCTCGATGCTCTCGGTCGGCCTGTTCAGCCGCAACCGCAGCATCGTCTCGCAGCTGCGCACGGCGAGCGGGCGCGACAGCCTCACCGGCACCGCCAACCGGCGTGGCTTCACGGAGTGGGCGCAGCGGATGGAGGCGGCCCGCGCGTCGCCGCACGCCGTGCTGATCCTCGACCTCGATCGCTTCAAGGCCGTGAACGACCGGCTCGGCCATCCCGCCGGCGACGCGATGCTGGAAGCCGCCTCGTCCTGGCTGCGCGCCGAGTTCGGCGCGAACGGCATCGTGGCACGCTGGGGCGGCGACGAGTTCGTGGTCGCGGTGCCGCTCGGGCCCGGCGGCGTCGCCGACCTGCACGCGCGCCTCGACGCGCGACGGGCCCACCCGGCCACGGTCGACGTCGGCGGCGAGGTCGTGCCGATCGCCTTCAGCTGCGGCATCGCCGTATGGCCCGCCGACGCCCCCACGATCGAGGAGGCGATCACCTGCGCCGACGCCGCGCTCTACGCGGTCAAGGAGTCCGGGCGCGGCGCGACGATGGTGTTCGCCCCCGGGCTGATGACAAAGCGCCGGCGCGTGGAGGCGCTGCGCGACGGGCTCGGGCGGGCGCTCGCCGAGCGCGAGCTCTTCCTCGAGTTCCAGCCGCAGGTCGACATGCTGCGCGGCACCGTCGTCGCCGCCGAGGCGCTGGTGCGCTGGCGCTGCGGGCGCACGGGGCGAATCGTGCCGCCCGGCGAATTCATCGCCATCGCCGAGCAGAGCGGGCAGATCGCGACCCTCGACCGGTTCGTGCTGGAGGAGGCCTGCGCCGCCGCCGCACGGTGGCGAGAAGCCGGCCTCGCGCTGCGCGTCGCCGTCAACGTCTCGCCTCACAGCTTCCGCTCGGCGGTGCTCGCCCGCGAGGTGGCCGAGACCCTGGCACGCTGGGGCCTCGCGCCGGAGGACCTCGAGATCGAGATCACCGAAGGCGTGCTGCTCGCGGAATGCGACCAGGTCGGCGCGAGCCTGGCCGCGCTGTCCGCGATGGGCGTGCGCCTCGCGCTCGACGATTTCGGCACCGGCTACTCCAACATCGCCTACCTCGTGCGGCTGGAGCCCGACCTCCTCAAGATCGACCGCTCCTTCCTCGTCGAGGGAGACCCGGGCACGCGCGCGAGCGTCCTCCAGGGCGTGCTGCGCCTCGCCGAGGCGCTCGGCGCGGAGACGCTCGTCGAAGGCATCGAGACGCCCGAGCAGCTGCGCTTCGCCACGGGGGCGGGGTGCAGCCTGGTCCAGGGCTTCCACTTCGCCCGCCCGATGGCCGCGGAGGCGATCCCCGGCTTCTGCCGCGACTTCGCGCAGCAGGCCCGCGCGGCGCGCGCCGGCGCGCCGGCCGCGGGCACACCCGTGGCGCTCGCGTCCTGAGGCGCGCCCTCGCGCCGGCTTGACTCGCGGCGCGTCTCGCCACAGACCGTACGCGATGACGAAGCCGCCTCTCGAGATCCTCCTGTGCGCCCCCCGCGGCTTCTGCGCGGGCGTGGTGCGCGCCATCGACGCCGTCGAGCAGGCGCTCGCCCAGCGCGGCGCGCCAGTCTACGTGCGCCACGAGATCGTGCACAACAAGTACGTCGTCGAGAGCCTGCGCAAGAAAGGTGCGATCTTCGTACGCGAGCTCGACGAGATCCCTGACGGGGACGCGCCGGTGATCTTCTCGGCCCACGGCGTGCCCAAGTCCGTGCCCGACGAGGCGCTTCGCCGGCGCATGCACGCCATCGACGCGACCTGCCCGCTCGTCACCAAGGTGCATCGCGAGGCGCAGGTCCACGCGAAGAAGGGCCGCCACGTCCTTCTCGTCGGCCACGCCGGTCATCCCGAGGTCGTCGGCACGATGGGCCAGCTCCCCGCCGGCACGATCACGCTGATCGAATCGCTCGAGGACGTCGCCGCATTCGCGCCCGCGGACGCGACGGCGCTCGCCTTCGTGACGCAGACGACGCTGTCGGTCGACGACACCCGCGAGATCGTGGAGGCGCTCAAGGCGCGCTTCCCCGCCATCGTCGGCCCGCACAAGGAGGACATCTGCTACGCCACCACCAACCGCCAGGAGGCGGTCAAGAAGGTGGCGCCGCAGGTCGACGCGCTCATCGTCGTGGGCTCGCCCAACTCCTCGAACTCCCAGCGCCTGCGCGAGGTCGCCGAGCGTGCCGGCTGCAGGGTCGCCCGGCTCGCCAACCGCGCCGAGGAGATCGACTGGGAGGAGTTCGCCGGCATCCGCAGGCTCGGCATGACGGCGGGCGCCTCGGCCCCCGAGGTCCTGGTGGAGGAGATCATCGACGCCTTCGCGGAGCGCTACGAGGTCACGGTCGAGACCGTGACGACGGTGACCGAGGACGTGTTCTTCCCCCTGCCGCGCGGCCTGCGCGGCGAAGCCGCCGAATAGCCGTGGCGGTCTATACGGACGTGCCCGAGGAGGCGCTCGTCGCCTTCGTCGAGGGCTACGACATCGGCGCCGTGCTCTCCTTCAAGGGCATCGCCGAGGGCGTCGAGAACACGAACTACTTCCTCCACACGCAGGCCGGCTCGTACATCCTCACGCTCTACGAGAAGCGCGTGGCGGAGGCGGACCTGCCGTTCTTCCTCGGCCTGATGGAGCATCTCTCGACGCGTGGGATCGTGTGCCCGCTGCCGGTGCGCGACCGGCGCGGGGAGGCGCTCGGCCGCCTCGCGGGCCGCCCGGCCGCCATCGCGACGTTCCTGGAGGGCCTGTCGATCCGCCGGCCGTCGCCCAAGCGCTGCGGCGCGCTCGGCGAGGCGCTGGCGCGGCTGCACGAGGCGGGGCGGGATTTCCACCTGCGCCGCCCGAACGCGCTCTCCCTGCCCGCCTGGCGCCCGCTCTTCGCCCAGGCGGAGGCGCAGGCGGACATGGTCGCCGCGGGCCTCGCCGCGCGCACGCGCGCCGAGCTCGACCACCTCGAAGCCTCCTGGCCGGCGGGGCTGCCGGACGGGGTGATCCACGCGGATCTCTTCGTCGACAACGTGTTCTTCATCGGCGAGGCGGTCTCGGGCCTGATCGACTTCTACTTCGCCTGCAACGACCAGCTCGCCTACGACCTCGCCATCTGCCTCAACGCCTGGTGCTTCGAGCCGGACGGGTCCTTCAACGTGACGAAGAGCCGGGCGCTGATCGCGGGCTACGAGCGGGTGCGCCGGCTCGAGCCCGCCGAGGTCGCGGCGCTGCCGACACTGTGCCGCGGCGCGGCGCTGCGCTTCCTGCTCACCCGCCTCGTCGACTGGCTCAACGTCCCGGAGGGCGCCTTCGTGCGGCCCAAGGACCCGCTCGAGTACGACCGCAAGCTCGCCTTCCACCGCCGCGCCGAGAGCGCCGCCGACTACGGGCTCGACCGATGACCGCCGCGACGACCGCGGGCGCAGGTGCGCCGCGCGTGACGATCTACACCGACGGCTCCTGCATCGGCAATCCCGGCCCCGGCGGCTGGGGGGCTCTGCTCCTCTTCGGCGAGCGCGAGAAGGAGCTCAATGGCGGCGAGGCGACGACGACCAACAACCGCATGGAGCTGATGGCTGCGATCCAGGCGCTGGAGGCCTTGAAGCGCCCCTGCACCGTCGACCTCTACACCGACAGCCAGTACGTCAGGAACGGCATCACGAGCTGGCTCGCCGGCTGGAAGGCCAAGGGCTGGCGCACGGCGGCCAAGGCGCCGGTGAAGAACGAGGACCTCTGGCGCCGCCTGGACGAAGCACGCAACCGGCATTCCGTGAGCTGGCACTGGGTCAAGGGCCACGCCGACGACCCGCTCAACCACCGTGTGGACGCGCTCGCCAGGGCCGGCGTGCCGCGGTGATCACAGGCTCGCCGCCGCCCGCGCCGCCTGATCGTAATGCCCCGACAGCCCCCGCAGCATCGCCGCGAGCTCGGAGAGCCGCGCCCCGTCGAGCGCCGTCGCGGAGAGCGGCTTCGTCAGCAGCGCGTCGCGGATCTCGCGGTAGCGCAGGCACATGGACCGGCCGCGCTCGGTGATCTCCACCGTTTTCTCCTTTCCCGCGCGCCCGGAGGCGACGAGGCCCGCGGCCTCGAGCTTCTTGACGCCGTAGGAGACGAGGTGCGTGTCCTCGATCGACAGCACGAGGCAGATGTCGGCGAGCTTCTTGGGCCGGCCGCGATGGTTCACCGTGTGCAGGATGAGCACGTCGAGCGCCGAGACGTCCGGCACGCCCGCCGCCGCCATGCAGCGCACCATCCAGCGCTCGAAGGCGTGGCTGGCGAGGATGAGCCCGAACTCGAATTCCGAGAGCGCCGGCAGCCCGGTCTCGGCCAAGTGTGCCGAGGACACGACGGGTCCGACGCCGCCCGCCGCCGGCGTCGCGGGGGCGTCGGGTGTGCGCGTCGGGGTCGTCGTGCGGTCGCGGCGGCTCATGGCGTCGTCTCCGCTCATTCCAGCATCGTCCGCGGCAGCCACAGCGCGATGTCCGGGAAGAGCGCGAGCAGCAGCGCGGCGAAGCACATGATCAGGAAGAAGGGCGCGGTGTAGAGGCCCAGCCGGAAGATGTCGCGCCCGGTCAGCGACTGCAGGACATAGAGGTTGAAGCCGACCGGCGGCGTGATCTGCGCCATCTCCACCACGAGCACGATGAAGATGCCGAACCAGATCAGGTCGATCCCCGCCGCGGTGACGAGCGGCATGATGATCGAGGTCGTGAGCACCACGAGCGAGATGCCGTCGAGGAAGCAGCCCATGACGATGAAGAACAGCGTCAGGGCGAGCAGCAGCATCGCCTGCGAGAGGCCGAACGTCCCGATCCATTCCGCCAGCATCCGGGGGATGCCGGTGAAGCCCATCGCCGTGGTCAGGAAGGCGGCACCCGCCAGGATGAAGGCGATCATGCACGACGTCTTCGTCGCCGACAGGAGCGCCGCGCGGAAGGTGCCGAGGTTCAGCGTCCCCGCCTTCCAGGAGATGGCGAGCGCCAGGAACACGCCCACCGCCGCCGCCTCCGTCGCCGAGGCGAAGCCCGCGTAGATCGAGCCGATCACGCCGACGATGAGGAGGACGACCGGCGCGAGCCGCCGCAGCTTGGCGAGGCGTTGGCGGAGCGGCATGACCGGCTCGGGCGGGGGCATGCGGTCGCGGTTCAAGAGCGACCAGACGATGACGTAGCCCATGAACAGCGCGGTCAGCATCAACCCGGGGATCACGCCGGCGATGAACAGCCGCGCCACCGACTGCTCGGTGGCGGTGGCGTAGACGATGAGGATGATGGACGGCGGGATCATCAGCCCGATCGTGCCCGAGCCTGCGAGCGTGCCGATCGCCATCACGTCCGAGTAGCCGCGCTTCTTCAACTCGCCGAGCGAGATCCGCCCGATCGTCGCGCAGGTCGCGGCCGACGAGCCCGAGACGGCGGCGAAGATGGTGCAGCCGAGCACGTTGACGTGGAGGAGCCGCCCCGGCAGCCGCGCGAGCCAGGGCGTGAGGCCCTCGAACATGTCCTCCGACAGGCGCGTGCGGAACAGGATGTCGCCCATCAGGATGAACATGGGCAGGGCGGTGAGGTCCCAGGAGTTCAGCTGCTGCCACATCGCGGTCGCGAGGATCGCGCCCGGCGGCAGCGGCAGCGAGACCACGAGGGCGACGAAGCCGAGCGTGGCGAGCGCCACCGCGATCCAGACGCCGCAGGCGAGGATCGCGAAGAGGATCGCGACGAGGAGGAGCATCAGGGTGGTCGGCTCCATCGCTCAGCCCTCCCGGCCCAGCGCGACCGCATCCTCGGCCGCGGCGAAGCTCGGGCGCCCGGTGCGCAGCGTGCCGACGAGCTCGTCGAGGAAGGCGATCGTCAGCAGCCCGGCGCCCGCCGCCATCGCCGCCTGCGGCCAGACGAGGGGCACCTGCACGAGGCCCGGCGAGATCTCGCCGAAGCGCCAGCTCTCCCAGGCGTAGCCGCCGATCGCCCAGGTGCCGAAGCCCGCCGCGACCGTCCCGAAGGCGAGCGCCGCCGCCTCGATGGCGGTGCGCGCCCGGCCCGGCAGGGCGTTGACGAGCATGGTGACGCGGATGTGCGCGCCGGCCTTGAGCGTCCCCGCCAGCGCGAGGAAGCTCGCCGCCGCGAACAGGTAGCCCGAGATCTCCGCGAGCGAGAGGATCACGAAGCCCGAGCGCGGCAGGTCGAGCGCCTGGAGGATCGCGTCCCAGACGCGCGCCACGACCTGGAGGCCGACGAGCGTCGCGATGACGAGGATGCACAGCGCCGACAGCCACAGGCCGGCGGCATAGAGGAGATCGAGCGCGCGGCGCATGCAATCCTCCGAAGGACGACGGAACGGAGCCCTACCGGTACGCGGGGGCGGGGGCGGCGAGGCGGGCGGGAACGACGTGGGCGGGAACGACGTGGCCGGAACGACGTGGACGATCCCCGAGCCGGTCCATCCCACATCCCCGGGAGAGCGCCCCGGAAATCGTCGGGCGCGACCGAGTTCCCCTCTCCCCTCGTGGAGAGGGGAGAGACGACGCCAGCCGCCTCGTGCCTGCTGCCAGCGAGCCTGCTGCCGGCGAGGGCGGCTGGAGCCGTGGCTGCCGCCCTCAGTTCGCGCGATAGGCCTCGAGCACCGCGGTGCCGGCCTCGCCGGCGCTCGCGGCCCACTCCTCGGCGATCTGCGCGCCGATCTCCTGGAAGCCGGTGGCGAGACCCTCGGAGGGCGTGACGATCGTCATGCCGTTGTCGGCGAGCGTCTTCGTCGCGGCTTCGGTGTCGGCCTGGGACATCTCCCAGCCTCGGGCTTCCGCGGCGGCGGCGGCCTCGAGCAGGGCGGCGCGCACGCCGGGGTCCAGCGCCTCGAAGGCGGCCGTGTTGACGACGACCATGTTGCGCGGCAGCCAGGCCTGGGTGTCGTGGTAGTGCGAGACGAAGTCCCAGAAGGTCGAGTTCACGCCCGTGGAGGGCGAGGTGATCGTCGCCTCGACGCGGCCGGTGGCGAAGGCGGTCGGCAGATCCGCGACCTCGACCTGGACGGGCGTAGCGCCCGACAGCTCGGCGATGCGCGCCGTGCCGGGGTTGTAGGTGCGGAAGCGCAGGCCGCGCAGGTCCTCGATCGCGCCGAGCTCCTTGCCGGCATAGATGCCCTGCGGCGGCCACGGCACCGAGAACAGGAGCGTCAGGCCCTCCTCGGAGAGCGCCTCCTCGAGCGCCGGGCGCTGCGCCTCGTAGAGGCGGCGCGCGTCCTCGTAGGACGTGGCGAGGAAGGGAACGGAATCGAGGCCGTAGATCGGGTTCTCGTTGGCGTGCAGCGAGATCAGCAGCTCGCCGATCGGGACCACGCCCGAGCGCACGGTGCGCTTGATCTCGGGGTGCTTGATCAGCGAGCCGGCCGAATGCACCGTGATGTCGAGCGCGCCGCCGGTCGCCTCGCGCACCTCGTCGGCGAACTGGGCGATGTTGACCGTGTGGAACGTCGCGTCCGGATAGGGGGTCGGCATGTCCCAGCTCTGGGCGGACGCCGCGCCGGCCACCACGGCCGACAGGGCGACGCCCGCGAAGACGCGTGCGAAGATGTTCATGGTGTCGCTCCCTTCTCGCCGCCGGCCGAGAGAGGCCGTGCGGCTCAACCGCGCATCCCTCGTTATCATGCGCATGCTGCAAGGGTGATCTGCGGTGAACACCGTGTCAATATCCTAACGTCAAGTCATCGAAAAAATGTTGACGATTTGTCGGCGTCGGTGATGATGCCCCAAGGGGACATCCCAGGGAAATGAGGAGCCGCGCCTGCGAGACCATGCGCGCGGCCATCGCGGGAGGCGAGGATGAGCGGCGTGTGGGACTTCTGGATCGATCGCGGCGGCACCTTCACCGACGTCATCGCCCGCGATCCCGACGGGCGCCTCCACGCCCGCAAGCTCCTGTCGGAGAACCCCGACGCTTATCGCGACGCCGCCGTGCAGGGCATCCGCGACCATCTCGGGCTCTCCCGCGGCGAGCCGATCCCGCAGCGCACGATCGGCGAGGTGCGCATGGGCACCACGGTCGCGACCAACGCGCTGCTCGAGCGCAAGGGCGAGCGCACGCTGCTCCTCACCACGAGGGGCTTCCGCGACGCCTTGCGCATCGGCTACCAGGCCCGCGCCGACATCTTCGCCAAGGCGATCGTCAAGCCAGACGAGCTCTACGACGACGTCGTCGAGATCGACGAGCGCGTGCTCGCGGACGGCACCGTCGAGACGCCGCTCGACGAGGGGGGTGCCCGCGTGGCGCTGGAGCGGGCGCGGGCGGACGGGCACCGCGCCCTCGCGATCGTCTTCATGCACGGCTACAAGCATCCCGACCACGAGCGCCGCGTCGCCGAGATGGCCCGCGCCATGGGCTTCCCGCAGGTCTCGGTCTCGCACGAGGTCTCGCCGCTGGTGAAGCTCGTCGGTCGCGGGGACACGACCGTTGTCGACGCCTACCTCTCGCCGATTCTGCGCCGCTACGTCGCGCAGGTGTCCGAGGAGCTCGACGTCGCGCGCACCGGCGCGCGGCTGATGTTCATGATGTCGTCCGGCGGGCTCACCGCCGCAGAGCTCTTCCAGGGCAAGGACGCGATCCTGTCCGGCCCCGCCGGCGGGGTGGTGGGCCTCGCGGAGACCGGCCGCGCCGCCGGCTTCGGCAAGGTCATCGGCTTCGACATGGGCGGCACCTCCACCGACGTCGCCCATTTCGACGGCGCCTACGAGCGCGCCTTCGAGACGGAGGTCGCCGGCGTGCGCATGCGCGCGCCGATGATGCTGATCCACACGGTGGCCGCCGGCGGCGGCTCGATGCTCAAGTGGGACGGCACGCGCTACCGCGTCGGGCCCGATTCCGCAGGCGCGCATCCCGGCCCGACCTGCTACCGCCGCGGCGGGCCGCTCGCGGTGACCGATGCGAACGTCATGGTGGGCAAGCTCCTGCCTGAGTACTTCCCGCGGATCTTCGGCCCGAACGGCGACGAGCCGCTCGACGCGGACGCCGTGCGCGAGGCCTTCGCCGCGCTCGCCGCCGAGATCGGCGACGGGCGCACGCCCGAGGAGGTCGCGGACGGCTTCCTCGAGATCGCGGTCGCGAACATGGCCGAGGCGATCAAGAAGATCTCGGTCCAGCGCGGCTACGACGTCACCCGCTACGCGCTCAACTGCTTCGGCGGCGCCGGCGGCCAGCACGCCTGCAAGGTCGCCGACGCGCTCGGCATGAAGACCGTGCTCGTCCATCCGCTTTCGGGGCTGCTCTCGGCTTACGGCATGGGGCTCGCCGACATCCGCGCCACGCGCCAGAGCGCCGTCGACGCCGCCCTCGACGCCGACGCGCCCGCCGCGCTGGCGGTTGCCGCGAAGCGTCTCGTGGACGAGGCGGTCGACGAGCTGACCGGCCAGGGCGTGCCGCGCGCCGACATCGCGGTCATCGTTCGCGCCCACGTGCGCTACGCCGGCACCGACACGCCGCTCCAGGTCGACGCCGCGACGCTGACGGGGGCGGCGCTCGACGCGCCGATCGCGCCGGCGTCCGCGGAGGCGATGCGGGCGGATTTCGAGGCGCAGCACAAGCGCCGCTTCGGCTTCGTCGACGAGGGCAAGGCGCTCGTGGTCGAGGCCGTGGAGATCGAGGCGGTCGGCGGCGGCGCGCAGTTCGCCGAGGTCGAGGGGCTCGAGACGATCGAGGGCACGCCGGAGCCCGCGCGCCGGACGCGGATCTTCTCGAAGGGCTGGCACGATGCGGGCGTCTACCTGCGCGAGGGCATCCGCCCGGGGCAGGCCATCCCGGGCCCCGCCATCGTGGTCGAGCCGAACCAGACGATCGTGGTCGAGGACGGCTGGGAGGCGCGGCTCACCGAGAAGGACCACCTCGTCCTCGCTCGCGTCCAGGCGATGGCCACCCGCCATGCGGTGGGCACGCAGGCCGACCCGGTGATGCTGGAGATCTTCAACAACCTGTTCATGTCGATCGCCGAGCAGATGGGCGTGACGCTCCAGAACACCGCGTACTCGGTGAACATCAAGGAGCGGCTCGACTTCTCCTGCGCGGTCTTCGACGCGACCGGCAGCCTCGTCGCCAACGCTCCGCACATGCCGGTCCATCTCGGCTCGATGGATCGCTCGGTGGAGACGATCATCCGGAACAACCCGCAGATCCAACCGGGCGACGTCTTCGCGCTCAACGCCCCCTACAATGGCGGCACGCACCTGCCCGACATTACCGTCTGCACGCCGGTCTTCGCCGACGACAGGAAGACGATCCTGTTCTGGGTGGCGTCCCGCGGCCACCACGCCGACGTCGGCGGCGTGGCACCGGGCTCGATGTCGCCGCGCGCGACGCACATCGAGGAGGAAGGCGTCTACATCGACAACTTCAAGCTCGTCGACCGCGGACGCTTCCGCGAGGCCGAGCTCGTGGCGCTGCTCGAGGGCGCGCGCTGGCCGGTCCGCAACGTCGTGCAGAACGTCAACGACCTCAAGGCGCAGATCGCGGCCAACGAGAAGGGCGTCGCCGAGCTCGAGAAGATGGTCGCCTCCTTCGGTCTCGACGTCGTCATCGCCTACATGGGCCACGTCCAGGACAACGCGGCCGAGAGCGTGCGCCGCCTGCTCGACCGGTTGAAGGACTGCTCCTTCGACTATCCGATGGACCAGGGCTGCGCCATCCGCGTCTCGATCACGGTCGATCGCGCGAAGCGCAGGGCGCGGGTCGACTTCTCCGGCACCTCGCCCCAGCAGCCCGACAATTTCAACGCCCCCGCGCCGGTGACACGCGCGGCGGTGCTCTACGTCTTCCGGGTGATGGTCGACGACGCGATCCCGATGAACGCCGGCTGCCTGAGGCCGATCGAGATCGTCATCCCCGACGGCTCCATGCTGTCGCCGCGCTACCCCGCGGCGGTGGTTGCGGGGAACGTCGAGGTGAGCCAGGCGGTGACGAACTGCCTGTTCGGCGCGCTCCAGGCGATGGGCTCGTCGCAGGGCACGATGAACAACCTCACCTTCGGCAACGACACCTACCAGTACTACGAGACGATCTGCTCGGGCGCCCCCGCCGGCCCCGGCTGGAACGGTGTCTCCGGCGTGCACACGCACATGACGAACTCGCGGCTCACCGACCCGGAGATCCTGGAGCAGCGCTTCCCCGTCGTGCTGGAGGACTTCCACATCCGCGCGGGCTCCGGGGGCAAGGGCCGCTGGTCGGCGGGGGACGGCACGTCGCGCACGATCCGCTTCCGCGAGCGCATGGACTGCGCGATCCTCGCCTCCCACCGCAGGGTCCGCCCCTTCGGCGTCGCCGGCGGCGAGCCGGGCGCGCTCGGCCGCACTCTGGTGCGGCGCCTCGACGGGCGCGTGGAGGAGCTCGCGGGGAGCGACCAGACGGTGCTGGAGGCGGGCGAGGCGGTGACGGTGATCACGCCGACGGGCGGGGGGTACGGCGCGGCGGAGTGAGGTCGCTGTCGGCGGGCGTTTCGCGTTCCCGCGAGCGTCCCGCCGCCCTCCCCACCCTCCGCTCTTCGAGCTCCGTCCTCCCCTGCGGGGAGGTGGCGGCCGGCGGCCTGCATCGGCGCTTTCCGCACGTGCACCGACGCGCGCCACATCGCCTCCTCCCCGCAGGGGAGGACGACGGCCGAAGGCCGGAGGGTGGGGAGGGCGGCGGGCCGGCTCGCCGGAAGGGTCGAACGGCCCCACCGCCCGCGCTTCGCGCGGACTCCTCCCCTGCGGGGAGGATCCGGGGCGGCTGTTCGGACCGGATATATCCCTGACGGAATGGACCGGTTGAGTGGTTGACAGTT
>NZ_JBQTCJ010000047.1:0-39002 GCF_052380005.1 Salinarimonas sp. NSM | reverse complement strand
CCGCTGCCCCCGGCCCGCGCGCCGGTCGCCGCCCCGCCCGCGCCGCCACCGGCACCGGCCTTCGCGCGTGACGACGACCCGATCGGGGCGCTCATCCGCGGCGGCGGCGACACGACGACGACCGCCTCGCTCGGCGCGCCCGTTCCGGACGCCCGCGTCGCCGCCGTACAGGAGGCGCTGGTGGCGCTCGGCCACGGCCCCATGACCGTCGACGGCCTCTTCGGTCCCGCGACCCGCGCGGCGATCGAGAGCTTCGAGCGCGCGGAGGGCCTCGCCGTGACGGGGGCGCTCGACGGCGCTACGATACGGGTGCTCGCGATGCGTTCGGGCGTGGTGATCGACTGACCCCGCCGCGGGCGGCCGCCTGCGCGCGAAGGGAAAGCTCATGCGCCTGACATCGGACTTCGTGGTCTCCGCCCTGATCCGTCAGGCGGGAATCGAGGCCGTGCCCGCCGTGCTCCGTCGGCGCGGCGCGGCGGAGGCTGGGGCGATCTTCGTCAAGGTCGACCGGCTCGACGGTACCGCCGACCTCTACGGTCCCGCGCCCCAGGCGCTGATCGATGACGAGGACGCGGGCGAGCGCCGTTTCGCACCGGTCCTCGTGGGCGCGACGCCGCTCGCCGTCGAGGAGCGGATGCGCAAGGAGATCCGCTTCGACCCCGACCTCTGGCTCGTCGAGATCGACGACCGACAGGGTCGGCCCTTCGTACCCCTCGCGCGCGTGTCCCGCTGATCCGCGCACGAGAAGGCCGGCGGTCCCGAGGAACCGCCGGCCAGACAGATGACGCGTCGCGCCGATCACTCGCCGAAGCGCATATCGACCTGCTGGCCGCGCTCGATCCGACGCGAGTCGGGATAGCGCGTCTCGAGGTCGTCCATCTGCTCGATGTCTTCCTCGGTCACACCGCGGATGAGCAGCTGATCACCCTGCATCGAGATCCGGTCGAGCGGGAAGGCCGCCTCGTCCTCGCCCATGCCGAGGAAGCCACCCGTGCTGATCACCACGAGGAAATCCTCGTTCGGCGTCATCACGATGCGATCGACGTCACCGATCTCCTCGCCACGGTAGTTGTACACCGTCTCGCCCTCGATCTCGTCGATCGCGACCGGTCGAGTCTCGGCAGAGAGCGCGCCAGTCGTCTCGACGCTCTCCTCGGGATCGACGAGCATGTCTCGGTTGCGGGCCATCTGCTCGCGTTCGTCGCCCTGCACGTCGGCCTGGACGCGCTCACGATCCTCACCGTCCCGCATCTGCGCCTGCTGCTCGCCCTGCATGCGCTCGTAGCGGACCGTGGGCTGGCCCTGAGCCTGCAGGAACTCGACCTCCGGCTCGCCGGTGCGCTCGAAGGACACCTCCGGACGGGCCTGCGACGTCGCAACCTGCGCCTCGCCCTGGTCCTCGATGGTGACCTCGGCCTGCGATTGCTCGACAGCGACGGCGGCCTGCTGGTCGGGCTGCTCGACGTTGACGCTCGGCTCGCCCTGGCGCACCATGACCTCGGGCTGGCCCTGGGACACGTCGACCTGCGGCTCGGGCATGCGCACGATGATCTCGGGCTGCGGCTGCTCGATCGTCACCCGCGGCGGCGCCTGGCGGACCAGGATCTGCGGGTTCTGCTGTCGAACCGTCACCTCGGGCTCGGCCGGATCGACCATCACCTGCGGCGTGGGCTGCTCGATGCGCAGGCGCGGGGCCGTACGCTCGACGGTGATCTCGGCACCCTCGGCCTGGGCCATCCGCTCGCGATCCTGCGTCATGCGGCCTTCGGTCCCGGCCTCCATGGCGAGGACGAGCACCTGCTCGCGCTCGGCGTTCTGGAACTGACCACCCTCGGCCTCGGTCGCCGAGCGCAGCTGAGCGACCTCGTCGCGGGTGATGTCCTGGACGTAGAGACGCCCGTCGCGCAGGACGATGGCCTGCGTCGGCAGCAGGCGGTTCTCGCCGCCCTGGACCGCCACGACCGCGTAGCTCTGGCCGGAGCGACCGATCACGATCTGCTCGACGGTGCCGATCCGGTTGCCGTTGGCGCCGACGAGCGGCTGGCCGCGCATCTGCTGGGCGGTGACTCGGCCCTCTCGGCCCTGCGTCTGGCCCGACTGAGCCTGCATCATCTGCTGCTGCTGGCCCTGCGGCTGGTTCTGCTGCGTCGTCTGGGCCATGAGAGCTGCGGGCGCGAGGGCGGTAGACCCCACGAGCGCAGCGAGGAACATGCGTTTCATCGCTGACGTCCTTTCGTGTCTGCCGGGTTTGGCTGCCCCGGAAACACGCAAGCGCCGGATCGGTTCCTCATTTCGATGTGAATAGAGATGCATATCGAAAGACAAACGTCTTCCTATGAGAGCATCCTCCGTTGGTTGCGAAGATGATGCTTAGGATATGTATCTTAGAAAGAAAGGTGAAATCTCAGGAAGCGCGGCCGTTCTTGCTGTCGCGCTTGTCTGCACGCGGGTGCAAGACTTGGCTGAAGCTGGGCCGGTGGCGGGCGTCCGCGCCCAGGATGCGAATATGCGTCCCGCCGCCGACGCGCTGCGCCCCGATCCGCACCCCGTGCACGGCCTCGACGATCCGCGCGGCGACCGAGCGGGGCACGCCGCGGGTGAGCCCCACCAGCCGATGGACGATCGCGACCGAGCGAGCGATGTCGGGATCGAGCGTCAGGAAGATGCGGATCGTCTCCTCCTCGCCGACCCCCGCGGCGCGGAGCGCGAGCGCCAGCAGGTCGTGCCGGGCCGGCTCGTGGAAGCGCCAGTCGGGAGAGGTCTCGAGCGCGAGCGCCGCGGCGAGGGCGGAGCCGAAGGTGGCGCGGTCGCCCCGGTCCGCTGCGGCGAGGAGCGTGGCGACGGCCTCGGGCGCCGGGCGCGGGCGCATCGCCGGGCGCGGATCCGGCCGCGGGGCGGCGGCGAGGCGCACGAGGAGGCGCGTGCGCATCGGCTCGTCGGCCTGCGTGTAGAGGCTCGCAGCCTCGTCGACGGGCAGGTCGTCGCGCGCGAGCAGCGCACGCGCCAGGCGCGTGCGGGATGGTCCGCCGCCGTCGCCCCGCGCCCGGTCGACGAGGGCGGCGACGGGGCGTCCGCCGAGCGTGGCGTGCGGGTTCTCGACGAGCGCGAGATCGACCGCGGGCTCGTCGCGCGCGACGAGCCGTGCGACCTCGTCGAGGGAGAGGGAGGGGCGCCGCGCGCGGGCGAGCGCCACGAGCGGCTCCACAGGCCCGGCGGGGCCGGGGGCGTCGGGCGCGTCCGGCGCGATCGCCGCCACGAGCCACGCCGCCTCGCCCCCGCAGGCGGCGAGGGCCTGGAGCACGGCGGCGGGGGTCTCGGGCAGGGCCACGACCCGGCGCGCCACCTGCGCGGCGGTGTCGGGGTCGGTCTTGGGCAGGAGCCGGATCGCCAGCTCAGCGAAGGCAGACGCCTCGTCCGCCCGCCGCCGGGACGCCGCGAACAGGTCCGCCTGGACCCGCAGCAGCACGGGCGCGACCGCGCCACCGTCGCGCGCGAGCGCGGAGAGCCGAGCGATATCCTCGTCGAGAGGCGGCGGAGGCGGGGTCATGCGGGCGGTCGACGCGAGGGGGCGAGACATGTCGAATACGCGAGATCGCGTAAAGGCCGCGTTAACCGTGGGACGCTCCTCCCCCATCGGGGGAGGTGGATCGGCGGGGGTCCGGACCGGCGAGACGGAGGGGGTGCGCCGAAGGCGCGCTTCGGCGAAAGCCGATGCCGGACACGTGGAGCCGTGGGACCCCGCCCCTGATCCGCCTTCGCGGATCGTCCCCGCCCCGAGGGGGCGGGAGCGGGCGGGGCTACTCGGCGGCCACCCCCAGCTCGCCGTCCTCGGCGAGCCATGCCGCCAGATCCGCCCGCGCCCTGTCCGTCAGCGCCTTCTTCTTCGCGATCGCCTTGGCCGAGCCGCGCAGGCGCTTGCCGTCCTCGCCCTTGGGAATCGCGCCCTCGAGCGGGGGGAAGAGGCCGAAGTTGACGTTCATCGGCTGGAAGGAGCGGGGCTTCGCCGGCTTCGGCTGGCCCTCCGACGGCGAGCCCTCCGCCGCCGGCTCCTCGTCCACGTCCTCGTCGGCGAGGATGTGCCCCCCCGTGATGTGGGCGATCAGTGCGCCCATCGCGGTGGTGGGCGGCAACAGCCGCAGGGGGCGCCCGAGCCGCTCGGCGGCGGCGAAGCGGCCCGCCATCAGGCCCACCGCCGCGCTCTCCACGTACCCCTCGCAGCCGGTGATCTGGCCCGCGAAGCGCAGCCGCGGGGCTGCCCTCAGGCGCAGCGTCCCGTCGAGCAGGCGGGGGCTGTCGAGGTAGGTGTTGCGGTGGAGGCCGCCCAGGCGGGCGAACTCGGCGTTCTCCAGCCCCGGGATCATGCGCAGGATCGCCGTCTGCGCGCCGTACTTCAGCTTGGTCTGGAAGCCCACCATGTTGAACAGCGTGCCGAGCGCGTTGTCCTGGCGCAGCTGCACGACGGCCCACGGCTTCTCGTCGGGCCTGTGCGGGTTGGTGAGCCCGACGGGCTTCATCGGCCCGTGGCGCAGCGTCTCGCGCCCGCGCTCGGCCATGACCTCGATCGGCAGGCAGCCGTCGAAGTAGGGCGTGTTCGCCTCCCACTCCTTGAACGAGGTCTTCTCGCCGGCGATGAGCGCGTCGATGAAGGCGTCGTACTGCTCCTTGCTCATCGGGCAGTTGAGGTAGTCCGCCCCGGTGCCGCCCGGCCCGGGCTTGTCGTAGCGCGACTGGAACCAGGCGACCCCCATGTCCACGCTCTCGCGGTAGACGATGGGGGCGATCGCGTCGAAGAAGGCGAGCGCGTCCGCGCCGGTGAGCGCGCGGATCGCCTCGGCCAGCGCCGGGGAGGTGAGGGGGCCGGTCGCCACGACGACCGAGTCCCAGTCCTCCGGCGGCAGCCCGGCGACCTCGCCGCGGTCGATCGTCACCAGCGGATGCGCGTCGAGCGCCGCCGTCACCGCTTCCGAGAAGCCGTCACGGTCGACGGCGAGCGCGCCGCCGGCGGGGACCTGGTGCCGATCGCCGGTGTGCATGATGAGCGAGCCGAGCCGGCGCATCTCCTGGTGCAGCAGGCCGACGGCGTTCGCCTCGGCGTCGTCCGACCGGAAGGAGTTGGAGCAGACGAGCTCGGCGAGGCCGTGCGTCTTGTGCGCCTCCGTCATCCGCGTGGGGCGCATCTCGTGCAGGACGACCGGCACGCCGGCCTGAGCGATCTGCCAGGCGGCCTCGGAGCCTGCGAGGCCCCCGCCGACGACGTGGATGGGCTTGGGATCGGATGCGTTCGACATGCGCCGACAGATGCGCGAGGGCCGTCATGGCGTCAAGGTCACGCGGGGTCGCGCGCCTCATCAAGACCGGCGGGTCGCGCGGGTCGCCTCGTCCGCCACGCCGCCGGCGCTGCGGCGAACCAGCGTCATCAGGTCCTCGGCGAAGCGCCGCGCCGCTTCCGGCGAGAGGTCGAGCTCCTCCTCGGCGAAGGCGCGCGCCGCGTCCTCGGGGCTCGGGTGGAGCGCGGTAACGCCCGGCCGATCGAGATAGGCGAGAAACGCGCCGCCGACGTCGACCCCCTCCTCGAGTGCCCAGCGCCCGCCGGGCTCGACGGCCGCCGCGCCGAAGGTCTCGCCCATGAACAGCCGGTTGGCGGCCAGGAAGGTGCGGGTGTCGCGGAAGGCCGCGTCGAGGGCGCAGTCGTCGCCGTGGGCCTGCGGATGGGAGGGTGGCAGGCGAAAGCCCGAGCCCGCGTCTTCGCAGGGGCGGGGCGGTGGCTCGCATCCGGATCCCACGCGCACGGTCATGGCGTCCTCCGTCGCTTCGAAGCGACGGCAGAATAGCAGAATAGCTCTATCAGGTCATGCGATAAAGCATGCGTTGAAGTTACTGATTATAGAAAATACAAGAACGCCGGCGCGGGAGGTCCCGGCCGGCGTTCGCGGCGGCGCAGCGATGCGTCGCGTGTCACGCATGAGCGTAGCGACGGGCGACGTAGTCGATGTCGCCGCGGGAGAGGCCGACGTCGTTCAGCTCGCGATCGGAGAGACGCTCGAGCTCGCGCACGGTGCGGCGATAGCGCTGGTAGGCGCGGATGCGGGAGAGGACCCAGGTGAGGAACATCGGTGGAGACTCCAAGGGAACGTCTGGGAGGACGAACGGGGGGACGAACGAAGGACCGGCCGCGCGGCCCCGCATCGGTGCGGCGCCGTCGCGTCCTGTCTTGTGCACTGCAATATATGGAGTGCGCCCCTTGGCGTTAGAGGCGAAAGTCGAAATCAGGCATGCGTCCCGCGCATGATGCTGCCGAGAATCGGTCACAAATCCTTTACGGATGCGCTGAGCGGGACGCTTCGGCACGAAGAGTTGCCCGAATTCCGCCATGCACGTTAATCGGGCAGCAAGCCTGGCCGCAGCGGCTCAGCCGCCGCGCTTGGGCGCGTAGGGCGGTCGCGGGATCGCCATGTGCGCCGCCCGCAACGCCGCCGACCAGCGTTCCCGCAGGTCGTGGAAATAGGGCTCGCCCGCCTCGATGCGCCGGTTCACCTCCGGTGTGAACGCATCGCGGCGCAGCACCAGGAGATCGATCGGCAGGCCGACGCCGATGTTCGAGCGCATCGTCGAATCCATCGAGATCAGCCCGATCTTGAGCGCGTCGTAGAGGTCCCCGTCGAAGCGCACGGCCCGGTCGAGGATGGGCTTGCCGTACTTGTGCTCGCCGATCTGCAGGAAGGGCGCGTCCTGCCCGCACTCGATGAAGTTGCCTGCGGCATAGATCATGTAGAGCCGCATCGGCCCGCCGCGAATCTGGCCGCCGAACAGGAAGGAGACGTCGAAGGTCACGCCCGCCTCGGCGAGCGCCGGGCCGTGCACGGCGCGCACCTCGCGAATCGCCCGGCCCACGAGCTCGGCCGCCTTGAACAGGCTCGGCTGGTCCTCGAGCCGCGCGACGGTGCCGGTCTCGGGGTCCTCCAGGCCCTCGTCGAGGAGGCTCACCACCGTCTGCGAGACGGAGAGGTTGCCCGCGCTCGCGAGGGCGAGGACGCGCTCGCCGGGACGCTCGATCACGGTGAGCTTGCGGAAGGTCGAGACGTTGTCGAGCCCCGCATTGGTGCGGGTGTCGGCGATCATCACGAGCCCCTGCTCGACGAGCAGGCCGACGCAGTAGGTCATGGGCGGGGCGTCCGAATGGAGGCGGCGGGGCCGCGGGATGCGTCAGGACTGCGTTTGTGAGCGCGCTTGCGGGGCGGCGGGCGCGACGTCCGCGGCGTCCGCGGCGTCCTGCACGGACAGCCGCACGGAGAGGCTCTCCGCGCCCCCGCCGTAGCGCGCCCCGCGAACCGGCGTGCAGCCGGGCGCGTCCAGGCCGATCGCGACGCGCACGTGGCTCGGCCCGGCGCAGTCGCCGAAGGACGGATCAAACGCGACCCAGCCGAGCTGCGGCGCCAGCGCCTCGGCCCAGGCGTGGACATGGCCACCGTGGACATGGCCGCCGTGGGCCTGCGTGCCCCCGGCGCGCACGACGCCGGCCTCGCCATCCTGCCCGCCTTCCGCCTCGTCCCCACGATGGAGATAGCCCGAGACGTTGCGGGCGGGAATGCCGAGATGGCGCGCGCAGGCGACGAAGGCGTGGGCGAGGTCCTGGGAGATGCCGCGCTCGGCGGCGAAGGCGTCCGCCGCACCCACGGCCGTGTCCGCCGGGCCGCGCTCCATCGTCATGCGCCTGGCGAGTGCACCGTTGAGCGCATGCAGCGCCGCGAGGGGATCCGTCCGCACCGCCTCGCCGGCGACGTCCGACGCGAAGGCGGCGAGCGCGTCGGAGGGGGCCGTCATCCGCGTCGTGCGCAGGAAATAGAGGTCCGGCGCGCGCTCCACCGTCCCGCGCACGACGCCGTGGGTCTCATCGGTCTCGACGATGCCGGTGACCCGGATCGTCAGCGCCTCGCCGGCGGTCTCGGCGGCGAAGCGGTGGACGACGTTGCCGAGCGCATCCTCTCCCTGGCGCAGGGCGCCGTCGAGAGAGGGCTCGATGCGCCAGCGCACCACGTGCTGGCCCACGTGGGCGCGTGGCGTCAGGCGCAGGACCTGGATCAGCCCCCGCGCCGGCTCCTCGTAGGAATAGGTCGTCTCGTGCTCGATGCGAATGCGCATGGCGCGCCTCCCCGCGAACCGCCGGTCCCGCCCTCGCGCCTCAGGTGAGGTACTGATCCGCGATGGCCGAGCCGAGCTTGTTGTTGTCGATGATGAACTCCGTCACCCACTGGTGAAGCCCCCGGCCGAACACTTCCTCGATGCGCACCGACGACAGCCGCGCCGCGCAGTCGCTGGCGTGGCGCTGGGCGGGACCGCGCCGGCCGTAGAGGTCCGCCACGAGATCGAGGTGGCGCACCAGGCTCTCGTAGCAGCAGGCCAGCGAGCGGGGCATCTGCTTGTTGAGGATGAGCAGGTCCGCGACGAGCCAGGGCTTCACGCTCTCCCTGTAGACCCAATGGTAGGCCGTGTGCGCCTGCACCTCGCGCAGGATCGTCGTCCACTGGAAGTAGTCGAGCGAGCCGCCGACCCGCTCCGTCGGCGGCAGCAGCACGTGGTACTTCACGTCGAGGATGCGCGCGGTGTTGTCCGCCCGCTCGATCGATACGCCGAGCCGGGTGAAATAATAGGCGTCGTTCCGCAGCATGGTGCGGTAGGCCGAGCCGTCGAAGTCGAGCGAGACGCTCTTCACCCATTCGAGGAAGCGGGCGAAGTCCTCCCGGCTCATGTCGGCGTTGCGGTACTTCTTCAGCTCGAGCCAGGCCCCGTTGATCGTCTCCCACATCTCGAGCGTGAGAGCGGTGCGCACGGCGCGCGCGTTGGTGCGTGCCCGCTCCAGGCAGGATCGGATCGAGGACGGGTTGTGTGGCGAGAAGGCCAGGAAGTCGCGCACCGTGTCCTCGGTCACGGCGCCGTAGTGCTCGCGGAAGATCTCCGCCGAGCCCGCCGCCTCGAGCGCGCTCTCCCATTCGTTCCGCTCGCCGTAGCTCGTCGGCAGCGCGGCGAGGCGCACCGTGGCATCGAGGATGCGCGCGATGAAGTCCGCTCGCTCGGTGTAGCGGAAGAGCCAGAACAGGCTGTTGGCGGTGCGTGAGAGCATGGCCTCGTCCGTGGTGACGCGAAACGCGGGCGGGTGGCGGCGGCTGCAGCGATCAGCCGTCGAGCACCCAGGTGTCCTTGGTGCCGCCGCCCTGGCTGGAGTTCACGACGAGCGAGCCCTCCTTGAGCGCGACGCGGGTGAGCCCGCCGGGCACGACGCGTGCGCCGTCCGCGCCCGAGAGCACGAAGGGGCGCAGGTCCACGTGCCGCGGCGCCACGCCCGAGGCGACGAAGGTCGGGCAGGTCGAGAGCGCGAGCGTCGGCTGCGCGATGAAGCCGGACGGGTCGTGCCTGAGCTTGCGCCGGAAGGTCTCGAGCTGCTCCTTCGTGGCGTGCGGGCCCACCAGCATGCCGTAGCCGCCCGAGCCGTTGACCTCCTTGACGACGAGCTCGGAGAGGTGGTCGAGCACGTATTTCAGCGCCTCCTCCTCCCGGCAGCGCCAGGTCGGAACGTTCTTGAGGATCGGCTCCTCGTCGAGAAAGAAGCGGATGATCTCCGGCATGTAGGTGTAGACCGCCTTGTCGTCGGCTATGCCGGTTCCGACGGCGTTGGCGAGCGTGATGTTGCCTGCTTGATAGGCACCGAAGAGGCCCGGCACGCCCAGCACCGAATCCGGGCGGAAGGCGAGGGGGTCGAGGAAGTCGTCGTCGATGCGCCGGTAGAGCACGTCGACCCGCTTGGGCCCCTCGGTGGTGCGCATGTAGACGCGGTCCTCACGCACGAAGAGGTCGGACGCCTCCACCAGCTCGACGCCGAGCTGGTCGGCGAGGAAAGAGTGCTCGTAATAGGCGGAATTGTACTGCCCCGGCGTCAGCAGTGCCACCGTCGGGTCCTTCTTGCCGGTGTTGGGCGCGACCGAGCGCAGGGTGGCGAGCAGCGCGTCGGGATAGTTCTCCACCGGCGCGACGCGGTGCTGGGCGAACAGCTCCGGGAAGAGGCGCATCATCACCTCCCGGTTCTCCAGCATGTAGGACACACCAGACGGAGTGCGCGCGTTGTCCTCGAGGACGTAGAACGTGTCCTCGTCCACCCGCACGAGGTCGATGCCGGCGATGTGGCAGTAGATGCCGTGAGGCACGGCGACGCCCCGCATCTCGAGCCGGTAGTGCTCGTTGCGCAGGATCAGCTCGGGCGGCACGATGCCCGCCGCGAGCGCCGTCTGCGGCCCGTAGAGATCGGCCAGGAACAGGTTGAGCGCCTTCACGCGCTGGGTGAGCCCGGCCTCGACGCGCGCCCACTCGTCGCGGGTGATGAGGCGCGGGATGATGTCGAAGGGGATGAGCCGCTCCGTCGTCTCCGCGTCGCCGTAGACCGCGAAGGTGATGCCGATGCGCCGGAAGAACAGCTCCGCCTGGCTGCGGCGCGCATCGAACACGTCCCGCGGCGTCGTGGCGAGCCAGCGCTTGAGCTTGCCGTACGCCGCCCGGCACGCATCGGGGCCGTGGCCCCCATCCATCTCGTCGAACGCCGCCATCCGCTCCCTCGTCGTTCACGCCGCCCGCGTTCGCCGCGGGTCGCAACGACGAGCGTAGAGGCAAGAGGCACGCCAGGGGAAGCCCCCCGCGACGAGCGAATGAGGGGGGCGCGGGCGGCACGGCGCCCGCCAGCCCGCGCCGTCGCGCCCACATCGTGGCCACGTGCGTACCGATGGGGCCTAGGCGGCGGGCATAAAATCGGTCACTCTCGGCTCTCCCCCGAGACCGACGATCCGCAGCGTCGCACACCAACGAGACGAGACCAGAGTTCCGAGGGCGAGGGAAGGAAACCATGGCCGACATCACCAACGCCGATCACGCCGGTGCGCCCGAGGGCACTCCGGGCGCCGACGCGGAGGCGCGCCCGCGCGCCGAGCCGGTCGTGCGCGCCATCACGCAGGACGACGTGCGCGCCGCGCTGGCCGAGGGCCTGAGCGACTTCCGCGCCGCGCCGCAGTTCGGGCTGTTCTTCGGGGCGGTCTACGCGCTGGGCGGCATCGCGCTCGTGCTGCTCACCGCCTATTCCGGCATGGGCTACCTCGTCTATCCGCTGGCGGCGGGTTTCGCCCTGATCGGACCCTTCGTGGCGGTCGGGCTCTACGAGGTCTCGCGCCGGCGCGAGACGGGCGAGAGGCTCGCCTTCGGGCCGGTGCTCGGCGTCGTCTTCGGCCAGTCGAAGCGCGAGCTCGGCTGGATGGCCTTCGTGACCCTGTTCATCATGATCATCTGGATGTACCAGGTCCGCCTGCTGCTGGCGATCTTCCTGGGCTACCAATCCTTCGCCACGCTGGGCCAGTTCCTCACCGTGGTGTTCACGACGCCCGAGGGGCTGATGTTCCTGGTCGTCGGCAACATCGTCGGCGCGGTGCTCGCCGCCGCGCTGTTCTCCCTCACGGTCGTCTCCTTCCCGCTCCTGCTCGACCGGGACGTGGACTTCATCACCGCGATGATCACCTCCGTGAAGGCGGTGGTGACGAGCCCCAAGCCGATGCTCGGCTGGGCGGCCTTCATCGTGGCGCTGCTGGTGCTCGCGATCGTGCCGTTCTTCCTGGGGCTCCTGATCGTGCTCCCCGCGCTGGGGCATGCGACGTGGCGGCTGTACCGGCGCGTGGTGGAGCCGGCGCCGGGGGAGGGGGCCGCGGCGGGGTGATGCTGCCCCGTCATCCTCGAGCGCGCCCGCGGCTGACACCCCGCGAACCCCACCGCCCCGCTTCCTCCCCGCAGGGGAGGACGGAGGCCGCAGGCCGGAGGGTGGGGAGGGCGGCGATGCCGCTCGCCTCGCTATCGAACGGCCCCACCGTCCGCGCTTTGCGCGGAATCCTTACCTCCGGGGAGGAACCGGGGTCGCGAACGGAGACGTCGCGCCGCCGGCCGCATCCTCGGCAGCCGCGACGACGCCCCCGCATCACCCCTGCGTCGCCTCCAGCGCCACCCGCTCCGCCGGCAGCGTCCGCCCCGGGCGCGCGCCGGGCTCGTCGTTGAGGTGGCAGGCGGAGAGGCGGGCGGGGGCGATGGCCTTCAGCGCGGGGCGGTCGGCCGAGCAGCGGGGGAAGGCGTGGGGGCAGCGGGGGTGGAAGTGGCAGCCCGGAGGCGGGCGCAGGGGGGAGGGGATCTCGCCCGTCAGCGCGGTGAAGGCGCGCTTCTTCGCCTCGAGCCGGGGGACCTCCTCGAGCAGCGCCTGGGTGTAGGGGTGGTTGGGCGCCTCGAAGATCTCGTCTGTCTTCGCGAGCTCGACGATGCGCCCGAGATACATGACCGCCACCCGGTCGGCGATGTGCTCGATCACGCCGAGATCGTGGCTGACGAAGACGTAGGTGAGGTTCAGCTCGCGCCGGAGCTCCAGGAAGAGGTTGAGCACCTGCGCCTGGATCGAGACGTCGAGGGCGGCGGTGGATTCGTCGCAGACCAGGACGCGCGGCTTCACCGCGAGCGCTCGGGCGATGTTGATGCGCGCGCGCTGGCCGCCGGAGAACTGGTGCGGGTAGCGCCGGCGCGTCGCCGGGTCGAGGCCGACCTTCTCCATCAGGCCGCAGACGTAGGCGTCCATCTCGCCCGCCGAGATCAGCCCGTGCACCACCGGCGCCTCGCCGATGATCTCGACGACGCGCATGCGCGGGTTGAGCGAGGCGGCGGGGTCCTGGAAGATCATCTGCACCGCGAGATCGGCGCGCCGCCGCGCCGCGCCCGACATCTTCGCGACGTCCTCGCCCTCGAAGCGCACGACGCCGTCGGACGGATCGAGGATGCCGGCGATGATGCGCCCGAGCGTGGACTTGCCGCAGCCCGATTCGCCGACGAGGCCGACGACCTCGCCCGGCGCCACGTCGAAGCTGACGTCGTCGACGGCGCGCACGACCTGCTCCTTGATGCCCGCGCCGAAGAGGTTGGCGACCTTCTCCGCCGCGTCGAGCGACTTCACGAAGCGCTTGTGCACGTGCGAGAGCGAGAGGATCGGCGCCCCGGCTGGGGAGGTGACGTCGTCGCTGGTGGAGGTCCGGGTCATGGCGAGAGCTCCCGCGCCGCGCCGGCGGCGGGTACGTTCAGGGGATTGTGGCAACGCGCGGCGCGGCCGCCGGGATAGGGAGTACGCTCGGGCCGAATCCCGTGGCAGGGCTCCGTCGCGTTGAAGCAGCGCGGCGCGAAGGGGCAGCCCGGCGGCAGCTTCGAGAGCTGGGGCGTCATGCCCGGGATCTGGGCGAGCGGCTGGCCGCGCTTGTTGCGGCTCGGCACCGAGCCGATGAGGCCCGACGTGTAGGGGTGGATCGGCCGCTCGAGCACGTCGGCGACCGGGCCCTCCTCGACGACGCGCCCGGCGTACATCACCGCGACCTTGTCGGCGAGCCCGGCGATGACGGAGAGATCGTGGGTGATCCACACGAGCGCCGTCCCGGTCTCGGCGCACAGCTTCTGCACCTCGGCGAGGATCTGTGCCTGGATCGTCACGTCGAGCGCCGTCGTCGGCTCGTCGGCGACGAGCACGGCGGGGCGGTTGAGGAGCGCGGTGGCGATCGCCACGCGCTGGCGCATGCCGCCGGAGAACTGGTTCGGGTAGGCGGAGAGCCGCTCCTCGGGGGAGGGGATGCCGACCTTTGCGAGCGCGTCGCGGGCCCGCTCCCGCGCCGCCTTCTCGGAGACGGCCTCGTGGGCGCGGATCGCCTCGATCATCTGCGTGTCGATGCGCAGGACCGGGTTCAGCGTCGTCATCGGGTCCTGGAAGATCATCGCGACGTCCTTGCCGCGGACCTTCTGGAGCGCCTTCTCGGGCAGGCCGACGAGCTCGCGGCCCTTCACCGAGATCGAGCCCGCCGCGATGCGCCCGGGAGGGTCGATGAGGCCGAGCACGGCGAGCCCGGTGACGGACTTGCCCGAGCCGGATTCGCCGACGAGCCCCATCACCTCGCCGGCGTCGACGGAGAACGACACGCCGTCGACGGCGGTGACGAGCCCCTCGCGGGTGGAGAAGGTGACCTTCAGGTCGCGGACGTCGAGAACGGGCGCCGTCATTTCGCGAGCCTCGGATTGAGCACGTCGCGCAGCCGGTCGCCGACGAGGTTGATGGCGACGATGACGATCACGAGCGCCACGCCGGGGAAGGTCGAGATCCAGTAGTTGCCCGAGAGCAGGTAGCCGTAGCCGTTGGCGATCAGCATGCCGAGCGAGGGCTCCGTGACGGGGACGCCGACGCCCAGGAACGAGAGCGTCGATTCGAGCGCGATGGCGTTGGCGATCTGCACGGTCGCCACCACGATCAGCGGCGGGATGCAGTTCGGCAGGAGGTGGCGGAAGACGATGCGCCGGCGCGGCAGGGCGAGGCAGCGCGCCGCCTCGATGTACTCGCGCCGCTTCTCGACGAGCGCCGAGCCGCGCACGGTTCGGGCGTAGTAGGCCCATTGCACGACGACGAGCGCGATCACCACCTTGTCGACGCCGCGCCCGAACACGGCGAGGAGCACGAGCGCGACGAGGATCGCCGGGAAGGAGAGCTGCAGGTCGACGATGCGCATGACGACGCTCTCGACGCGCCCGCCGGCATAGGCGGCGAGCACGCCGAGCGAGGCGCCGATCACGGCGGCGATCAGCACCGAGGAGGCGCCGACCGTCAGCGACACCCGCAGCCCGTAGAGGATCGCCGAGAGCATGTCGCGGCCCTGGTCGTCGGTGCCGAGAATGGCCGTCTGCCCCATGCCGAAGATCTCGCCCGGCGGAAGCATGTTGTCCATGATCGACAGGTTGGCGAGGTCGTAGGGGTTCTGCGGCGCGATCCACGGCGCGAGAAGCGCCGCCATGACCGAGAGCACGAGCACCACGAGGCCGATGATCGCGCTCCAGCTCTCGAAGAAGGAGGAGACGTGCCGCCGCAGAAGGCTCTCGCCCTTGTCGGGCGCGGCGGGGGGAACGGCGGGAGGCACGGCGGCGTCCGCCGGCATGCCGGCGGCGGGGCCGGCGACGGGGCGCGCGGCGGCGTGAGGCGAGAGGTCGCTCATGGGATTGTCCTCAGCCCTTCGCCTCGGAGAGGCGCACCCGCGGGTCGATCGCCGCGTAGAGCAGGTCGACCACGAGGTTGATGATCACGAAGATGAACACGGTCAGCATCAGGTAGGCGACGACGATCGGCCGGTCGAGGCGGTTGATCGAGTCGATGAGCAGCTTGCCCATGCCGGGATAGGAGAACACCGTCTCGGTCACGACGGCGAAGGCGATCATCGATCCGAGCTCGAGGCCGAGCACGGTGACGACCGGGATGAGCATGTTCTTGAGAACGTGCACGAAGACGATGCGCCGCGAGGAGAGGCCCTTGGCCCGCGCGAAGCGCACGTAGTCCTGCAGCATCACCTCGCGCGTGCCCGCCTGGGCGATGCGGATGACGAGGGAGGACTTGTAGAGCGCCAGCGTGATCGCGGGCAGCAGCAGGTGCGAGAGCCCGTCCCACGTGAACATCGACAGGTGGACGCCGAGCACCTCCACCGTGTCCCCGCGCCCGCTCGCCGGCAGCCAGCGCAGCTCCACCGCGAACAGGAGGATGAGCATCAGCCCGATCCAGAAGTTCGGCAGCGAGAAGCCGAGGATCGAGGTCGACATGATGCTGCGCCCGAGGAAGGAGTCGGGCTTGAGGCCGGCGATCACGCCCAGCGGCACGCCGATGACGATCGACAGGAGGAGCGCGACGAAGGCGAGCTCCATCGTCGCCGGCAGGCGCTCGATGATGACCTTCAGGGCGCTCTCGGAATAGACGAAGGACGTGCCGAGGTCGCCCTGGAGCGCGTTCCAGACGAAGATGCCGAACTGCTCCCAGATCGGCCGGTCGAGCCCGAGCCGCGCCGCGATGGCGTCGAGCTCCTGCTGGTTCGCCTCCGGGTTGGCGAGGATCGCGACCGGGTCGCCCACGGCGTAGACCGCGAGGAAGACGAGGAACGCCATGACGGCGATGACGAGCAGGGACTGCCCGATGCGGCGGATGAGGTAGACCAGCATGGTGGACCCGGGTGCTGACGGCTCGCGGCGCGACGGCACGGCGCGGGTCTCGCGCCGTGCCGGGGACGGAGGGGGCGGCGATCGGTCCCGACCGCCGCCCGTTCGACGAGCCTCAGCTCGCCGGCTCGACCTCCATGGCGAGCGTGTACTGGTCCGCGCGCGGCGTCACGGCGAGGCCGGTGCGGTAGGCCCAGGGCGTCACCTCGAAGTGCAGCGGGATGGTGGCGTAGTCCGCCATCGCCATCGTCGCGGCCTCCTGCAGCAGCGCCTCGCGGGCGTCGTCGTCGACGGTCGCGATCGCCTCCTTGATCAGCGCGTCGATCTCCGGGTTGGAGTAGCGCTGGCGGTTGGTCGAGCCCATGCCCGAGTCGGGGTCGCGGGTCGCGACGAGCGCGATCAGCGGGCTCGAGATCTCACCGGTCGCGGCGCCCCAGCCGGCGAGCCACATGCCGTACTCGAAGTTGTTACGGCGCGAGAAGAAGGTCGAGGCGGTCATGGCGTCGACCGTGGTGGTGATGCCGATGCGCGCGAGCATCTGCGCCACCGCCTGGGCGACCTTCTCGTCGTTCATGTAGCGGTCGTTCGGCGCCGAGAGCACGAGCCCGAAGCCGTTGGGGTAGCCGGCCTCGGCGAGCAGCGCACGGGCGGCCTCCGGATCGTAGCCCTCGACCGGCGTGTCCTCACGGGTGCCGAACATCGGGTAGGGCAGGAGGTCGCCGGCGGGAACCGCGAGCGTGCCCATGATGCGCGCCGCGATGGCGTCGCGGTCGATCGCCTTGGAGATCGCCTCGCGCACGCGCACGTCCGTGAAGGGGTTCTTGCCGTCCGTGCCGGTCACGCCCGGCGGGACGTGGCCGTCCTCGGCGTGGTTGTCGAGGTGGAGGTAGATGACGCGGTTCGACAGGCCCTGGGCGATCTCGAAGCCGTCGCTGCGCAGGCGGTCGAAGTCCTGCACGGGGGGCGATTCGATCACGTCGACGTCGCCCGACAGGAGCGCCGCCACGCGCGCGCCCTCGTTGGCGATCGGGCGGAAGGTGACCTCCTCCCAGGTCGGCGTGCCGTCCCAGTAGTTCTCGTTGCGCGACAGCACGATCGCGTCGCCGCGCACGTAGCTCTCGAGCGCGTAGGGGCCGGTGCCGATCGCCTTGGCGGGATCGTTGAAGTCGGCGGCCTGCGGGGGCGTGCCGAGGTTCTCGCAGCCGCCCTGGGCGAAGACCACGCCCTCGCCGCCGAAGGCCTCGGCCGAGATGATGCCCACGCTCGCCAGGTTCGTCGGCAGCAGCGGCACGGGGCCGTTCGTCTCGAACACGATGGTGTGCGGATCCTCGATCGTCACGCCCGAGATGCCGGCGACGAAGCTCGTGAAGGACGACGGCGAGTTCTCGACGGTGGGCACGCGGCAGATGGAGTAGACCACGTCGGTCGCGTCGAACGGGGTGCCGTCCGAGAAGGTGACCCCCTCGCGCAGGTTGAAGCGCCAGGTGTCGTCGTCGACGGCCTCCCAGTCGGTGGCCAGGCTCGCCACGTTCTGCTGGTTCTCGTCGGCCTGGGTCAGGCCTTCGAAGATGTGCATGCGCAGCGAGTTGTTGGGGCCGAGATTGTGGAAGTGCGGATCGACCGCCGTCGGCTCCGAGGTGAGGCCGACGGTCAGGCTCTGCGACAGGGCCGGGGTGGCGAAGATCATCGCGAGCGGCAGGCTCGCGAGCGCGATGCGCTTGGCTGTACGGTGCATGTGGTCACGTCTCCTCTGGCTCCCGCCGAGGCCAACTCTACGGCCGCCGGCAGGACTTTCTTGGGCCATCCTGCCGCCCCCGCGGTTCCGGGGAAAGGCTTGATTGCCGCTGCGCGCAGGCTAATATTCGACCCTGGCATTGTCGATACACAACCGCATCAGGGGCGGTAATAGAAAAATGCGCGAGATGGATAGCGACGACGAAACCGGCCGCTCGTCGAGGCCGAGCGTGCGCGAGCTCGAGGTTCTGCACGCCGTGATCACCACGCGTAAGACCACGGCTGCAGCCCAGAGGTTGGGAGTTTCTCAACCCGCGGTGTCGCGGGCCATCGGCGCCCTCGAGGCGCGGCTCGGCCGGGACCTGTTCATCCGCGACGGCGGGCGCCTCGTGCCCACCGCCGACGCCTTCGCTCTCGATGCCGAGGCGGCCCCGATCTTCGCCGCGCTCGAGCGCCTCGCGGACTGGCCGAACGTGCGCGCGGCGGGCACGGTGCTGCGCATCCTCGCGCCGCCGACCATCGCCCACACCTTCCTCGCCCCGCTCGTCGTGCGCTTCATGCAGGTCGACCCGGACGTACGTATCCAGATGGAGATCGGCCGCTCGCCGGATGCGGTGAACGCGGTGGCCGACGGCACGGCGGACCTCGGCGTGCTGGACGTGCCGGCGAGCCATTTCGGGGTGCGTGCCGAGCCGTTCCGGCAGTCGATCGCGCACGTGATGATGCCGGCCGACCACCCGCTCACCGCCAAGGACGCCGTCACCCCCGCCGACATCGGCGACACGCCGCTCATCCAGGTGACGCGCCGCTTCTCGGCGCGCGCGCGGCTGGAGCGCGCCTTCTCCGACTACGGCGTCGAGCCGCGCACGGTGCTCGAGGCGGGCACGGTGCAGTTCCTCACCGAGATGGTGCGCGGCGGGCTCGGCGTCGCGGTGGTGAACCCGTTCCCGATCGCCTACGTCACCGGCGCAAAGATCGCCTTCCGGCCCTTCACGCCGCAGATCGACTACGAATCGTCCTTCGTCTTCCCGGCGGTGGGCGGAAACCTGCCGGTGGCGCGCCGCTTCGTCGACTTCGTGCGCACGGAGCAGACGAGCCTCGTGCCCGCCGCCTGAGCCGCCGAGGAGTTCGCAACGCAATCCGCACGCCGCGCGCCCGCGGGCGACGCGAGGAGCCTGCCATGGATACCGGGACCATCGTCGCGCACCTGCGCGACCTCGTCGCGTTCGACACGACGAGCCGAAACTCGAACCTTCCCCTCATCGACCACGTCGAGGCCTATCTCGCCCCGCTCGGCTTCGCGTGCGAGCGCGTCTTCGACGAGACCGGCGCGAAGGCGAACCTCCTGGCCACGATCGGCCCCGCCGACGTGCCCGGCTACGTGCTCTCCGGCCACACCGACGTCGTGCCCGTGGACGGGCAGGAATGGGATACCGATCCGTTCGTGCTGACCGAGAAGGACGGGCGCCTCTACGGCCGCGGCGCCTGCGACATGAAGGGCTTCCTCGCCGCCTGCCTCGCGGCCGCGCCGGCGATGGCGCAGGCCGACCTGAAGCGGCCGATCCACCTAGCCTTCTCCTACGACGAGGAGGTGGGCTGCGTCGGCGCCCGCGGCCTCGTGGCGCGCCTCGCGCAGACGCCCGTGCGGCCGCTCGCATGCTTCGTCGGCGAGCCGACGACGATGGGCGTCGTCATCGGCCACAAGGGCAAGCGCTCGGTCCGCGTGACGGTGCGCGGCCACACGGTGCATTCGTCGCTCGCGCCCCACGGCGTCAACGCGGTGGAGTTCGCCGCGCTCTTGGTTGCGAAGATCCGCACGGTGGCCGACCGCTTCGCCGCGGAGGGCGCGCGCGACGGGCTCTACGACGTGCCCTATTCCACCGCCCATGTCGGTGTGCTGCGCGGGGGCACGGCGCTCAACATCGTCTCGGACCGCGCCGAGATCCTGTTCGAGGTTCGCGCCATCGGGACCGACGATCCCGACGCGGTGCTGTCCGAGATCGAGGCCTACGCCCGCGAGGCGCTGGAGCCGCGGATGACGGCGGTGCGCGCCGGCACCGGCTTCGCCTTCGACACCTACGCCGGCTTCCCCGGCCTCGACACCCCGCCGGAAGCCGAGGTCGTGACGCTGGCGAAGCGGCTCGCGGGGCGAAACGAGCATTCGAAGGTCGCCTACGGCACCGAGGCCGGCCTGTTCTCGCAGCTCGGCGGCATCCCCACCGTGGTGATCGGTCCCGGCGACATCGCGCAGGCCCACCAGGCGAACGAGTGGATCGCCGTGAGCGAGCTCGCCGCCTGCGGGCGGTTCCTGGGGGAGGTGGTGCGGGAGGCGAGGCGGGGGTGAGGGGTGGGCCGGGGAGCGCTGTCATCCCGGATTGCGAAGCAAGTCCGGGACCCAGACGCTCCGGAGCGTCGATGAGCGTCGGTGAGCGGCGCGCCAGCGCCGTGGCGCTCGACGCCCCCTGCAGCGTTCGTGGACGCGCGTGCTCCGCGCACGCTGACCGAGCACCTGTTGTTCCAGGCCCCGGGACCGCTTCGCGACCCGGTGTGACAGGGGCTGTCGTCACGGATCGCGCTTGACGCGCCCGCCCGGAAAGCGCTTCCCTTCGCCCGCTCGCCCCACCACGAGGACCCCGCCCATGCCCCTCTACGCCCTCGACGACGTCGCCCCCGAGGTGCCCGGCGACGGGCGGTACTGGGTCGCGCCGGATGCGCAGGTGATCGGGAAGGTGCGGCTCGGGGTCGATGTCGGGATCTGGTTCGGGGCGGTGCTGCGCGGGGACAACGAGCTCATCGACGTCGGCGAGGGCACGAACATCCAGGAGCACGCGCTGCTCCACACCGATCCCGGCGCGCCGCTGACGATCGGGGCGCATTGCACGGTGGGGCACCATGCGATCCTGCACGGCTGCACGATCGGCGAGGCGAGCCTCGTCGGAATGGGCGCGACCGTGCTCAACCACGCCCGCATCGGGAAGAACTGCCTGGTCGGCGCCAACACGCTGATCACCGAAGGCAAGGAGTTTCCGGACAACTCCCTCATCGTCGGCGCGCCGGCCCGGGTGGTGCGCACCCTCGACGAGCCGGCGGCGCTGGCGCTGCGCCAGGCGGCACAACGATATGTCGAGAACTGGCGGCGCTACGCCGCGGGGCTTCGGCGGATCGGTTGAGACGCGACCCGCCGCCAGGGCCGGTCACCGCGCGGCGGTGACCGTCGTCGGTGACGAGACGCCGCCGAGCGAGACCCATGCGGTGCCGCTCGAGCCCTCGCGCTTGATGTAGGTGTAGCCGGTCTCGCCCCAGGGCTTCACGGCGTCGACCTTGTTGTCGAGGATCATGTCGCCGCGGTCCGTGCGGATGGCGAGCACCGCGTGGCCCTCGTTGTTCTCGTCGAGGACGACCGTCATGCGCATGGCCCGGCGTGGGATGCCGGCGTCGGCGAGCCGGGAGCGCTTGAGGAGCTGGTAGTCCTCGCAATCGCCGTAGCCGGTCTCCGGGAAGTCCCAGCTGTCGACCACGTTCCACTGCTGCGCGTCCGTCATCGGCCGGACCTCGCGGTTCACCCGCCTGTTGATCGCCACCACCGTCTGCCAGACCTGCGGGGTGAGGACGATCGCCTCCGGCTCGCGCGGGTCGACCGCGCATTCGGACGGATGGGTCTCGCAGAAGCGATGCCAGGCCGGGACAGGGCGCGCGCCGCCTGTCGTCGCGAGCTGGATCGTCGCATCGGGGAAGGGGCCGGCGACCGCCGTGCCGGGCGTGCCGACGCCGACGGCCGCGGCGATCACGATCGCCCCGAGAAGAGCGATCTTGCGCGACGTGCCCGCGAGGCGCACGATGATGTCGCGGCCGCCGCCGCCAGCATTCCCAATCTGCCACATGACCGCGCCCCACGGATCGTTGTTAAGCTTCTGTTACGAAGCTGCCACGGGTGGGCTGCGGGCTCAAGCGTCGCGAGACGAAGAGCGACAACGAGGAGCCGATGCGTTGGTTCCGCGCAACACCCTGATTTTTCTGGGCAAGCTTGGCCTTGACCTCTTCGGGCAGGCCTCCCTCGAAGGGGAGGAGCCCGGAATGGGTGAGGGGCCAGCCTTTCGGCTGGCCCCCCGTGCGATCCCGGTCGGGGACGGGGAGGGTGGGGACGTGACCGGGTGTCGCATCCGTGGGAGCGGCGTTCGGTGCCCATGAGCGCCGCTCGTGTTCCGAATCAGTCGCCGTACGCTCAGTCCCTCCGGGCGGTGGCGGTGGGCGAGCGGACATGGCCGAGAGAGGTCCAGGCGTTGCCGCTCGAGCCCTCGCGCTTGACGTAGACGTAGCCGGTGTCGTGCCAGGGCAGGACGGCGTCGCGCACGTTGTCGAGGATGAAGTCGCCGCGGTCCGTGCGCACCATCAGCACCGCGTGGCCCTCGTCGTTCTCGTCGATCACGACGGTCATCCGCATCGCGCGCCGCGGCAGGCCCGCCTGGGCGAGGAGGTTGCGCTTCAGGAGCTGATAGTCCTCGCAATCGCCGAACCCGCCGGTGGGGAAGGTCCACAGATCCGCGAGCCCGTAGGCCTCCCAATCGGTGGTCGGCCGCACGGCGGCGTTGACGCGCTGGTTGACCTCCACGATCGTGCGCCAGGTCTCGGCGTCGAGGCGGATGATCTCCGGCTCGCTGCGGTCGACGACGCACTCGCCGGGATAGGAGCGGCAGAAGTCCGTCCAGCCCTGGATCGGCTGCGCCCGGCCCCAGTCCTGGCTCGCCGGCGTGACGGCGGGGAGCGCGTGGGCCGCGCCCGAGAGGAGCATCGCGAAGCCGGCCAGCGCCGAAGCGAAATGCGTGGTGTTCATGTCGTCTCTCCCTGTCCACGAGAGAGACTGCCGACGGGAATTCGCCCCGCGCTGAAACGAATACGGACAATTCGAGCGATTGGCCCCGATCTCGCCGCGATCGCGGCGCGATTACGCGTCAGGACCAAGATCCTCTTGGCCGATCGCGTCGAATTGCGCGGATTTCCGCAAGGAAGGCCGGAAGAGCCCTCGGAGCCGACCTCAGGCGCGCCGGCGTGCGCCCTCCGCCAGCCAGCCGGCGAGCACGGCGCCGAGCAGCAGCACCACGCCGACGAAGCCGAGCGCCAGCGGCACGACCGAGACCCCGCGCACCACGGCGGTCTCGCTCGGGCGAATGCCGATCCAGTCCGCGCCGGACAACCGCGTGTCCGAGCGCACAGTCTGGATGCGCGGCACGACGACGGGGCCGGCGCCCTCCGCCAGGCGGCGCCCCGAGCCGCCGGTCTCGGCGACGAGCGGGGCGAGGTGCTCGGTCGACGAGAACACGTCGCGCATCTCGCGCGGGTTGGCCGGGCCGACGCTGACGAAGGCGACGAGCCCGTCGGCGCGCAGCTCGTGGAGCCCGAGCTCGGCGCCCGTCACACGCGCCCGCCACAGGCCGGGCTCGCCGGGCTCCAGCGTCACGCGCACGCTCTCGCCGGAGGGAGCGGTGAGCGTCACGGGGGAGGGCGTCTCGCCCATGCTCTGGCGCTCGATGCCGATCGCGCGCCCGTCGGCGGAGGCCCGCAGGGCCTCCTCCTCGAGCGCCGGCTCCTTCATCAGCCAATGCGCGGTCCGCCGCAGGAGGTCGAGATAGGGCCCGCCCTCGCGGAAGCCGCGCGCCCACAGCCAAGCGTGGTCCGACAGGAGCAGCGCGACGCGCCCCTCGTCGTAGCGCTCGAGCACGAGGAGCGGGCGCCCGTCCGCGCCCGACATCACCGTGTCGCCGGCGCGCACGTCCGCGTCGAGCAGGCGCAGCCACTCGCCCCAGGCCGGCGGCGAGACCTCCGAGCCGTCGAGGCCGCGGGTCACCGGGTGGCGCGCGCCGACTGCGGTGATCTCTGCCTTGTAGGGCTCCTCTAGGATCTCGCCGGTGGGCACGCCGGGGATGATCGGCGAGAGCCGCGTGCGGGCGAGCGAGGCGACGGTGGCGAATTCCGGCCCGGCGGCGAACAGCACCGCCCCACCGTTCTCGACATAGGTTACGATGTTGTCGAAATAGATCGACGGCAGGATCGACTGGTTGGCGTAGCGGTCGAAGATGATGAGGTCGAACTCGTCGATCTTCTCCTGGAACAGCTCGCGGGTGGGGAAGGCGATGAGCGAGAGCTCGTCGATCGGCGTGCCGTCCTGCTTGTGCGGCGGGCGCAGGATCGTGAAGTGGACGAGGTCCACGTTCGCGTCGGACTTGAGCAGGTTGCGCCAAGCCCTTTCCCCAGCGTGAGGTTCTCCCGATACGAGAAGAACCCGCAGGTTCTCGCGGATGCCCTCGATCTCGACGACGGCGCGGTTGTTGGCCCGCGTCAGCTCCTCCTCGAGCGGCTCGACCTCGATCTCGACGACGTTGGCGCCGCCCCGGTCGATCGTCACCGGCACCGTGAAGGCGCGGCCCGTGGGCACGTCGCGGCGGGCCATGATCTCGCCGTCGCGGCGCACGGTGACGATGGCGGAGCCCGTGCCGTTGCGCTCCTCGACCATGGCCTCGATCGTCTGCTCGCGCCCGACGATGCCGAAGCGCGGGGCGCGCACCAGGCGGATCTGCCGATCGCGCTCGGTCTCGCGCCCGGTGATCAGCGCGTGGAGCGGGGCGCGAAAGCCGAGCTGGCCCACGCCCTCGGGGATGTCGTGGACGACGCCGTCGGTGACGAGGATCACGCCGGCGATCCGGTCCGGCGGCACGTCGGCCAACCCGTTGGCGAGCGCCCGGAACAGCAGGGTGCCGTCGTCCCCCGCGCCGTCCTCCACGGAGATGAAGCGCGGCACGACGTTCTGCATGGACGAGAGCCGCCGGTCGAGCTCCTCGCGCACGGACTGCGTCATGGCGGCGCGCTCGCCGAGCCCTTGAGAAGCGCTCTCGTCGATGACGACCGCGACGACGTCGTCGACGGGCTCGCGGTCCTCCTCGACGAGGGCGGGGTTGGCGAGCGCCAGCACGAGGACCGCGAGCGCGAGCGCGCGCAGCATGGCCGGCGCGCCGCGGGCGAGGACCGACACGATCGCCACGACGACCGCGAGCGCCGCCGCCGCCCACAGGAAAGGCTCGGGGACGAGAGGCGAGAAGGAGAGCGTCAGCAAGAGCTTGGGCCTCTCAGTTTCCGAGCCGCTCGAGCAGGGCGGGGACGTGCACCTGGTCCGCCTTGTAGTTCCCGGTGAGCGTGTACATGACGATGTTGACCCCCGCGCGATAGGCCATCTCGCGCTGGCGCGTGCCCGATCCGCTGACCGGGTACATCGGCTCTCCGCCGGGGCCGATCGCCCAGGCGGCGGCGAGGTCGTTGCCGGTGATGATGATCGGCGAGACGCCGTCGCCGGAGCGGGCGGGGCGCACGACGTCGTCCGCTCCGATCGCCGGCATCGCCTCGACCCAGGTCTCCGAGCGGTCGAAGCGGCCCGGCAGCTCGCGCAGGATGTAGAACGTCTTGGTGATCACGTGGTCCGCGGGAAGCGGCTCCAGCGGCGGGATGTCGAGCGTCGCGAGCATGCGCCGCAGGTAGGCGGTCTCCGGCGTCGGCGCGCCGGAGGGGCGCCAGGTGAGCGCGTCGCGGGTGTCGAAGATCACCGTGCCGCCGCTCTTCATGTAGGCGTCGAGGGCGCGGATCGCCTCGAGCGAGGGCAGCGGGCGGTCGGGCGTGATCGGCCAGTAGAGCAGCGGGAAGAAGGCGAGCTCGTCGCGCTCGAGGTCGACGCCGACGGGGTCTCCCGGCTCCAGTGCCGTGCGCCGGGCGAGCACCCGCGAGAGGCCGTCGAGGCCCGCGCGGCTCGTCTCGTCGACGCGCGAGTCGCCGGTGATCACGTAGGCGAGGCGCGTCTCGAAGGCCCCCTCCAGCACCTCGCGCGACAGGATGCCGATGTCCTCCGCCGCCGCCTGTGCGCGGGCCGGGTCGGGCGCGGCGAGGGCTCCGAGCGCGCCCAGCACGATCGCGGCGGCGGCGCCGGCCCGGCGCGCGCGGCCCGTCAGGCGTCCGAGGTGGCCCCCGAGCCAGAGCGAGGCGAGGCTGTCGATCATGAGGAGCACCAGGGCGGCGGCGAGAAGGGGCGCGCGCAGGTCGACCGTCTCCGCTGGCTCGAGCGGCGCGCGCACGGCGTCGAGCGGGGCGAGGTCGAGCGGCGCCAGCCGGTCGCCCGGCAGGAGGGCGTTGATCGCGAGCGCCGCGTCGACCGGGCCGTAGAAGCCCGGCGGATGCTCCGCCTTCGCACGCTCGGCGAAGGCACGCGTCACCGGCACGGCGTCGGGCGGGGGCGAGACGAAGGCGCCGAAGCCGTCGAGCACCTGGCGCGGCGCGACCGGCGGGCCGGCATCCTCGCCGCCCTGCGCCCGCGCGGCGGCCGGCGCCGCCGAGAAGGCGATCGTGCGCCGGAGCATGTCGACGAAGAGACCCGTCAGCGGCAGGTTCGACCAGCTCGCGTCCGCCGTGACGTGGAAGAGCACGAGGAGCCCGTCGCCGCGCCGCTCGGCGGTGACGATGGGCGTGCCGTCCTCGAGCGCGGCCCAGGTGCGCTCGGGCAGCGTCGCGTCGGGCTCCGCCAGGATCTGGCGGCGCACGCCGAGGTCCTCGGGCACCGCGAGGCCCTGGAAGGGGCTCTCGCGGGTGAAGGGCGCCAGCGTGCGCGGCGTGTCCCAGGAGAGCGCGCCGCCCAGCGTGCGCCCTCCGCGGCGCAGGCGCACCGGGACGAGATCGTCCGACCCGGCGGAGAGCCGCGGGCCGGCGAAGCGCAGCAAGAGCCCGCCTCCCGCGACGAATTCCTCGACGCGCACCGCCACCGCGGGCTCGAGCGCGCCGACGTCGGCCAGCACGAGCACCGAGACGTCGTCGTCGAGCATCCGCTCGACGCCCTCCGACGCGCTGCCGCGCGCCTCCAGGATCTCGGCGAAGGGGGCGAGCGCGCGCTCGATGTAGAAGGTCGGGGCGAGCAGCGGCTGCGCCTGGTCGAGGCTCGCGCCCGAGACGATGCCCACCCGCCGGCGCTGGGAGCGCTCGTCGATCAACGAGACGGCGGCGGCCGAGCTCTCGCCGGAGATCTCGACGCGGGCGATGGCGTTGCGCAGCTCGATCGGCAGGTCGAAGCGCGCCGTCGTCTCGGTCGCGCCCGGCTCGAAGGCGAAGGGCGTCTCGCCGACGGGCAGCCCGCGCAGGTCGACCGCGCGCAGGACGCCCGCGTCGCGCCCGTTCGGCTCGGCGCGCACCAGCGTGGCGACGAGGCCGGCGGCGGTGTTGTCGGTCCCCGCGAGGGCACGCGCAGGGGCGCGCTGCTCGGAGAAGACGACGATCGAGCGATCGCCGACAACCTCCGCCAGTGCGGCGGGAAAGCCGTCCTCCTCCGGTCCTGCGACCCCGTCGGCGATCCACACGACCTGCGCCTCGGGATGCTCCGCGAGGAAGCCGGCGACGGCGGGAAGGGCGGCGTCGCGCCCGGCGAGGTGCGGCGCGGGGCGGATGGCGCGCAGGCGCTCCAGCGCCGCGGCGGGGGCGAGAAGCGGGATTTGCGGCGTCGGCTCGGCCGTCGCGACGATGCCGAGCGAGCGCCCCGCGCGCGCGAGCGCCTCGCCCTGCTCGACGAGGACGCCCGCGCGGCGCTCCCAGTCGCCGGCGGCGAGCGCGCCGTTGTCGACGACGAGCAGCACCGGCGCGTCGCTGGCGCCGTCGAGCGCCGGGGGCGGGTTGAGGATCGGACCGGCGGCGGCGAGGATCAGCGCGGCGGCGATCGCGAGGCGCAGCGCCAGCAGCCACCACGGGGTCCGGGCCGGCGTCTCGCGACGGGGCGCGAGGTCGCGGATGATCTTCAAGGGCGGGAAGGCGATGAGCCGCGGCTGCGGCGGGGTGACCCGCAGGAGCAGCCAGATCGCGGGCAGAGCCACCAGCGCGGCGAGGACGAGGGGGGCGGCGAAGCTCATCTCAGGCCGCTCCCGTCAGTCCCTGGCCGGCGCGCGAGGCACCCACCAGCGTGAGGACCCGCAGCGCCGCCTCGCTCGCGGGCCGGTCCGTACGGTGCAGCGTGAGCGTCCAGCCGCGGCGCCGGGCGAGGTCGGCGAGCGCGCCGCGATGCTCGGCGAGCCGCGTGCGGAAGCTCTCGCCCCAGGCGGCGGCGTCGCCGACCCGCAGCCGGCCGCCGCCCTCGAGATCCTCCAGCACCGCCTGGCCGGCGAAGGGGAAGGTCTCCTCCACGGGATCGGCGATCATCAGCAGATGCCCACGCGCGCCGCTCGCCGACAGGCTCTCGATGCGCGGCGCGATCTCGGGGATCGGGGTGAGGAAGTCGGAGACGAGGAGCGCCTCGTCCTGGGCACGCAGCGGCGCCTCCGGCGGCAGGTCGGCGTCGATGCCGGCCCGGTCGGCGGCGATCGCCTCGGCGAAGGTCTCGACCACCCGGCGCGAGGCGCGCGGCGGCAGGAGGCCGATCAGCCCCACCCGCTCGCCGGCCTCGACGAAGGCGTCGGCGAGCGCGAGGCCGAGCACGATCGCGCGCTCGATCTTCGGGCACTGCGCGAGGTCCGAGGAGAAGGCCATCGAGGCCGAGCGGTCGACCCAGACATAGACGGAGTGCGCGGCCTCCCACTCGCGCTCGCGCACGTAGAGCCGGTCGTCGCGGGCCGAGCGGCGCCAGTCGACCCGGCTCGCGGGCTCGCCGGGATGGAAGGGCCGGAACTGCCAGAAGCTCTCGCCGGGGCCGGCCCGGCGGCGGCCGTGGATGCCGTGGGCGAGCGTCGCGGAGACGCGCCGCGCCTCCAGCACGAGGCGCGGCAGGCGATGGGCGAGCGCCAGCGCCGCGTCCGCCTCGGCGCGTCCGGGGTTCCTGATCGCCGGCTCGTGGACCCGCACCCGCGCCATGCGCCCGCCCTCAGCTCGAGGTCCGCGCCGACAGGCGCTCGACGAGGCGCCTGACGAGGGCGGGGATGGTCTCCCCGTCGGCCCGCGCGGCGAAGGTGAGCGCCATGCGGTGCTTGAGCACTGGCTCGGCGAGCGCCGCGACGTCCTCCACCGACGGCGACAGCCGCCCCTCGATCAGCGCGCGGGCGCGCACGGCGAACATCAGCGCCTGCGAGGCGCGCGGGCCCGGTCCCCAGAGCAGCTTGTCGGTAACGGAGGCGTCGCCCTCGCCGGGGCGCGCGGCGCGCACGAGATCGAGGATCGCCTCGACGACGCTCTCGCCGACGGGCAGGCCCCGCGCGAGGCGCTGGGCCTGCATGAGCTCCTCGCCGGAGAGGGCGGGGACCGGCCGGGCCTCGTCGACGCCGGTGGTCTCGATCAGGATGCGCCGCTCGGCGACGCGGTCTGGGTAGCCGACGTCGATCTCGAGCAGGAAGCGGTCGAGCTGCGCTTCGGGGAGGGGGTAGGTGCCCTCCTGCTCGATCGGGTTCTGCGTCGCGAGCACGTGGAAGGGGCGCGGCAGGTCGTGGCGCTCGCCGCCCACCGAGACGTGGTGCTCCTGCATCGCCTGGAGCAGCGCCGACTGCGTGCGGGGGCTCGCCCGGTTGATCTCGTCCGCCATCAGCAGCTGCGCGAAGATCGGCCCCTTGATGAAGCGGAAATGGCGCCGACGGTCGGCGGTCTCCTCGAGGATCTCGGAGCCCAGGATGTCGGACGGCATCAGGTCCGGCGTGAACTGCACGCGCCGCGCGTCGAGCCCGAGCACGGTGCCGAGCGTGTCCACGAGCTTCGTCTTGGCGAGGCCCGGCACGCCCACGAGGAGACCGTGGCCGCCGGCGAGGATGGTCACCAGCGCGAGGTCGACGACCTTCTCCTGGCCGAAGATCACGCCGTGAATAGCCTCGCGGGCCCGCGAGAGCGCGGCGAGCGTCGTCTCCGCGGAGCGGGCGATCGCCGCATCGAGGTCGGTCGTGTCGGGCGCGGGGGACTGGGACATGCGGCTACCTTCGAAAGTGCGGTCCGGACGAGCCGGGACTCGGGTCGTGCCCCGGGACGCAAGTCTGGGGCCGATCGCGCCACCGTGGCAAGCGAGGCGCGCCGCCGCAGCCCGGCGATCCGAGAACCCGCGACCAGCGCGTCCCGAACGCCGCGCGCGTCGGCGCGTTCGACAAACCGGGCGCGCGGGACCATTTCTCCTCTGGCAACATGGCGCGCGAAGGGCGAGGGTGTGCATCATGGCTGATCACGAGTTCGAGACCGGCGGCTCCGACGCGCTCTCCCGCCTCGTGGCCGCGGCGAAGGGCGGGCGCGGCGCGCCGCCGGTGGAGCGCTGGAACCCGCCTTACTGCGGCGAGATCGACATGCGCATCGCCGCGGACGGCACCTGGTTCTACCAGGGCACGCCGATCGGCCGCCCCGCGCTCGTCAGGCTGTTCGCCTCCGTGCTGCGCAAGGACCCGGAGCGCTTCGTGCTCGTCACCCCGGTCGAGCGGGTGGGGATCGTGGTCGAGGACGCGCCTTTCCTCGCCGTCGAGATGGCGGTGGAGGGAGAGGGCGAGGCGCGCCGGCTTGCGTTCCGCACCAACGTCGACGACGTGGTGACGGTGGGGCCCGACCACCCCCTCGTCTTCGCCCGCGACGGGCACGGGGGCGCGAAGCCCTACGTGAAGGTCCGCGGGGAGCTGTGGGCGCTCGTCACCCGCGCGCTGGCCTACGATCTCGCCGAGATGGCGCAGCTGCGTACGATCGACGGCCGCGACGTCTTCGGCGTCGCCGCCGGCGGCGGCTTCTGGCCGATGATGGACGCTGCCGATGCCGGCTGAGAGGACGGATGCGGGCCGCCGAGGGTTTCCCCTCCCCGCGAGGGGGAGCGGAGAGCGTCGGTGGATTGCATTCATCGATAGCGCAATTGTTCAGTCGCCACGCCGGCGGGACCGCCGGCAGGCGGCGTCGGCGGGCGCATCCCGATCCTCTGCGGCCCGCAGCCGATGACCGAGGCGGAGCTCCTGGAGCGCGCCCGCGTGCGGCTGGCGCCGGAGCCGATCGGGCGGCTCGGCGCGGCGCGGGGCGATCACGACCTCAACGCCGGCGCCCCGATGGCGCGCGACCCCAAGCGTGCGGCCGTCCTCGTCCCGATCGTGCGGCGCCCCGAGGGACCGACGCTGCTGTTCACGACCCGCTCGAGCCGGCTGCGCGCCCATTCCGGCCAGGTCGCCTTCCCCGGCGGGCGAATCGACGCGGGCGACGCGACGCCCTGGGATACGGCGCTCCGCGAGGCGCGCGAGGAGATCGGGCTCGACGCGCGTTTCGTCGCACGGCTCGGCTATTCCGACACCTACCTTTCGACCTCGGGCTATCTCGTGATTCCGGTGGTCGGCCTCGTGTCGGAGGGCTTCGCGCTGAGGCTCAACCCGGCGGAGGTCACGGAGGCGTTCGAGGTGCCGCTGGCCCACGCCTTCGACGAGGGGAACCAGGAGCTACACGTGCGCGCCTGGAACGGGCGGCTGCGCCGGTACTATGCGATCTCCCACGCGAACCGCTATGTGTGGGGCGTGACGGCGGGCATCCTGCGGCATCTCTACGAGCGGCTGACGCGCGAGCCCGCCCCGGCCCGCAGCGAGGAGGCTCCATGACCCGCGTGTTCCTGCAGCAGCTCCTGTTCTTCTTCCTGCCCTTCGCGGCCTTCTTCGTCTACCTGCTGATCCGGCAGCGCAACCCGCTCGCCTTCGCGCACTGGGAACGCTCGATCCCGCCGCTCGCCATCGCGGGCCTCGTGCTCGTCGCCGCAGCCCTCGTGTATACGGGTGCGGTGGCGCCGCGTGCGACGGGCGTCTACCAGCCGCCGAGCTGGCAGGACGGGACGATCTCGCCGGGCCGGTTCGAATGAGCCTCCATGATCGAGCGTCCATGATCGAGCCTCCATGATCGAGCCTCAGCGAATGAACCTCCAAGAGAGCGCTCTCGATCACGCACGCCTCGCCGCGCTCCTGACGGAAGCGCGCGTCGGTCTTCTGCTGCAGACCTTGAACGGCGAGGGCGAGGAGACGCGCATCGTCGGCGGGGCGGTGCGCAACGCCCTCGTCGGACGCCACGTCCACGAGGTCGACCTCGCCACGACCGCGCATCCCGACGTCACGCGCGCGCGGGCGCAGGCCGCGGGCTTCAAGGTCGTGCCGACCGGGCTCGCGCACGGCACGCTCACCGTCGTCGTCAAGGGCGAGCCCTACGAGGTGACCAGCCTGCGCGAGGACGTCGAGACCTTCGGGCGGCACGCGGTGGTGCGCTTCGGGCGCGACTTCGCCGCGGACGCGCTGCGGCGGGACTTCACCATCAACGCGCTCTCGCTCGACGTGGAGGGCCGCCTGCACGACTACGCCGGCGGCGTCGCCGATCTCGCGGCGGGACGGGTTCGCTTCATCGGCGACGCCCGCCGGCGCATCCGGGAGGACTACCTGCGCATCCTGCGCTTCTTCCGCTTCTCGGCGGATTTCGCGCACGGCGATCTCGACGCGCAGGGGCTGCATGCGGCGATCCTGGAGCGCGAGGGCGTCGCGATCCTGTCCCGCGAGCGCGTGCGCAACGAGCTGATGCGGCTCCTCGTCGCGCGGCGCGCGGTCGAGATCGTCGTGGCGATGGCGCAGGCGGGCTTCCTCGGGCGCTTCCTCGGGGGGATCGGGGACGGGGCGCGGCTCGCGCGCGCCGTCGCCGCGGGGCGGGACGCGACGGGACGGCTCGCCGCGCTCGCCGTCGCCACCAGCGAGGACGCCGCGCGGCTGCGCGAGCGGCTGCGGCTGCCCAACGCCGACGGTGACCGGCTCGACGCCTACGCCCGCCTCGTCGAGCGCCTGCACGACGCCCCGACGGCCGTCGACCCGCTCGGCGTGCGCCGCCTCGTCGCCGACGTCGCGCCCGTCGCGGTCGCCGATGCGCTCGCCGCGCTCGGCGGCGAGCCCCGGCCGGGGATATCGCTCGAGGCGATGCAGGCTGTCGCCGGCTACGAGGCCGACCCCGCGCGCGTGCCGACGATGCCGCTGCGGGGCCGCGATCTCGTCGCCGCGGGCGTGCCGAAGGGGCCCGCCGTCGGCGCGGCGATGGCGCGTGCGCGGGCGCACTGGCTCGCGCTGGGGTGCCCGACGGACGAGGGGGACCGGGCCGATCTGATCGCGGCCGCGCTGGCGGCCGGCCCGTGATGACGGTCGGCGCGCCGCCCTCCGGATCGCGCCTGCGCGGGCGCACGGCGCCGCTCCTGCGCGCCGGCAGGCTCTTCGCGGCGCGCGACGGGACGGCCTATGCGGCGCTCCTCGCCATGAGCGCGGCCTTCGCCACGCTGCCGATGTTCGTCTCGATCGCACTCGCCTCCCGCTGGCTCGCGAGCCCCGACATCCTGCACGCGGCCGAGCGCGGGCTCTTCGCGCTCTGGCCCAAGCTGATCGCCCGCCCGGTGGCGCAGGCGATCGCCGCCGCCGCCGACGGCCTGCCGACCACCGCGCTTCCCCTCATGGCGCTCGCCTTCCTCGTGCTCGCGGGCAACGCGCTCGAGATCCTGCGCACCGGCCTCGCACGGTTCTACGCACCCGCCGCCGCCGACGGGGGCGCGCTGCGCCGGCGCCTGCGCGCGATCCTGCTCGTGGCTGCCGGCACCGCTTTCGCCTTCGCGCTCGCGAGCCTCGTCGCGGCGTTGACGGACCTGCCACCGACGGCGCCCGCGGTCGAGCCGGCCGCGCCGCCGCCGGGTGCGGGGCCGCTCCTGTTCCTCGGCCAGACGCTCGGCGGCCTCGCGCTCGTCGCGGGCGGGCTCGTGTTCGCACACACGCGCCTCGTTGCGAGCGGTCTTCGGCTGCGCGCCGTCCTGCCCGGGATCGCCGTCTCCGTCGTGACGTGGATCGCGAGCGTGAACCTCGTCGCGCTCTACCAGACCCACGTGGCGCCGCCGCAGGTGCTCTACGGCCCCTTCGCCGCCGCCTTCGCGACGCTGCTGTTCTTCTTCGTGGGCGCCTGCGCCGTCCTCTACGGCGCGGCCCTCAACGCCGCGCTCGCGGCGCCGTCCGCGGGCGCGCCGGCGAACCGTTAAGCCCTCCATTAACCGCGAGCCGCTAAGACCGTTGATCGGCGAGAGAAAGCTCGCCGCCAGGGGGCGACCGGCGCGTGACGAGGGCGACGAGACAGCGGGAGAGGCCGACGGCGTGGGCGCATCGCGTTCGCGCGCTCGCGCTCGCACCGCTGATCCTGCTCGCGCCGGCCCCCGGCGAGCCCGGCCTCGCGTCGGCCCAGGCGCAGCAGGCACAGGCGCAATCGGCGCCGCAGGCGCGCATCCGCGCCGCGCAGGAGCCGACCTGGGGCCGCATCCGCCTCGACTTCGACGCGCCCGTGACCGTCGCCGCGCGCGCCGACAACGGCGTCCTCGTCATCCGCTTCGACCGTTCGGTCGAGATCGTCTCCGAGCGCATCGCCGAGGAGATCCCCTCCTACGTCGCCCAGGTGCGGCGCGACCCCGACGGGACGGGGCTGCGCATGGCGCTCTCGCAGAACTTCTCGGCGAGCGTACTGCCGGCGGGCGAGACCGTCTTCGTCGACCTGCTGCCCGAGGCCTGGCGCGGCATGCCGCCGGGCCTGCCGGAGGACGTCGTCGCCGAGCTCGCGCGGCGCGCTGCGGCGGCCGAGGAGCGCTTCTCCGCCGAGCGTGCGGCACGCCGCGAGGCGATGCCCGCGCCGATGCCGGTGCGGGTGGCCGAGCTGCCGGGCCTCACCCGCCTGATCTTCGCCGCGCCCGAGGGCGTGCCCGTCGAGGCGCGCTCGACGGAAGACACGATCACGCTCTTCTTCGACGAGCGCCTCGCGCTCGAGCCGGAACGCCTGTTGCCCACGATCCCCGGCATCGCGGACGTGTCCGAGGACGACACCGGCGAGGCGCTCTACGTTCGCATCGACCTCGACGACGGCTGGGTCGCCCGCGGCTTTCGCGAGGAGGAGGGCTTCGTCCTCGACATCGAGCCCCTCGATCCCGCCGCCGGGGGCGTCACCCCCGTGCGCGCGGCGCTGGGGCTCGTGCCTTTCCTTCCGGGTGAGGGCGGCGGGCAGGGTGGGGGCGATGCGTCCGTCGAGGCTGCGCCGATCGCCGAGACGCCCACCGAAGCGCCCACGCCCGCGCCCGCCGTCGACGCGCGTCCGGTCGTCGCCGCGCCGGGCGGGGAGACGCCGCCCCCCGAGCCCCCATCGCAGCCCGAGCCCGCCGTCGCGCCTGCCGCGGCAGCCGAGCCGGCGGCGCCGACGACCCGCCAGGTCCCCGTCGTCGGCGTCGACGCCGACGGGCTGCGCATCGCCTTTCCCGTCGCGTCGACGGTGCCCGCCGCCGCCTTCACCCGGGCGGGCGTGGTCACGGTCGTCTTCCAGACGCCCTCGACCCTGCCGGAGCCGGACCTCACCGGCACGGCCGCGGACTTCGCTCGGCTGGAGACGCTCGCGCGCGAGGGGCCCTTCGTCACGACGCGCCTGCGCCTGACCGAGCCGCGGGTCGCGCGCCTGACGCCGGAGGAGGGCGGCTGGACGCTGACCATCGGCACGCCCGCGCAGGCCGCGCCCGAGCCGATCTCGGTGCGGGCCGTACTCGAGGACAACGGCCGGACCGGCCTAGCGCTGGACCTTCTGGACGCGACCGGCGTGCACTGGATCGGCCTCCCCGAGGGCGGCGAGCGGATCGCCGTCGTCACGGCACCAGGGCCGGCGCGGAACGTGCCCTCGACTCGGCGCTTCACGGAGCTGGAGCTCCTCCCCACCGCCCACGGCATCGCCGTCGCCGCGATCGCGGACGACGTCGTGGTGCGGGCCGATCTCGACGGCGTCTCGATCGGCAGGGGCGCCGGGCTCTCGATCGCGCTCCCGGAGACGGACGACGCCGGGGCGACCGATGCGCCGCTCGACCTCGTCCTCGACCATCAAGCCTGGGTCGAGGCGCAGCGCGGCTCGGCGCAGGCCGACCAGCGCGCGCGCCTCGCGCGGATCGTCGATGCGCCCGTGCCCGAGCGCAACCGCGAGCGGCTGGCTCTCGCCCGCGCGCTGCTCGCCCACGGCCTCGCGGCCGAGGCCGGAGGCGTCTTTCGCTTCGCGCTCGCCGAGGATCCGGATCTCGCTGCCGACCCGAAGGTGCGCCTCCTCGAGGGCATTCTCGCGGCGATGAACCGGCGCTGGGACGCGGCCGACGCCGTGCTGACGCAGGACGACGTCATCGACCTGCCCGAGGCGGCGCTCTGGCGCGCCTACGTCGATTCGAAGCGCGGGCTCGCGCCGCGGGCGATCGCCGGCTTCGGCCGAGCCGAGCGCGTGCTCTCCGCCTATCCGGACGACCTCCAGGGCCGCCTGCGCCTCGCCGCCGCCCGCGCCGGGCTCGCCGAGCGCGACTTCGGCTTTTCCGACGACCAGCTGACCAGCATCGCGCGACTGCACCCCGGCGCCGTGCCCACCGACGAGGTCGACGTCGTGCGCGCCCTCGTCGACACGCAGACCGGCCGCGTGGAGTTCGCGCTGGCCGAGCTGACGCGGCTCGCGCAGGAGGGATCACGCCCGGTCGCGGCCGAGGCCGAGCTCGCCCGCGTGCGCCTCGCGCTCGCGCAGGGCGAGATGGACCCCACCGAGGCGATGGAGGCGCTCGAGCGCCTCGCCATCGCCTGGCGCGGGGACGAGGTCGAGGTCGAGACCATGGGCCTGCTCGGGCGGCTCTACGCCGATGCGGGGCGCTGGCGCGACGCCTTCTTCACGGCGCACATGGCGAACCTCATCTACCCGGACCACCCCGTCACGCTGCAGCTCCACGAGGAGACGGCCCAGGCCTTCGACGACCTCTTCCTCTCCGGCCGCGGGGCGGACCTCGACGAGGTCGAGGCGGTCGCTCTGTTCTTCGACTTCAAGGAGTTCCTGCCCATCGGCCGGCGCGGCGACGAGATCGTGCGGCGGCTCGCCGACCGGCTCGTCTCGCTCGGGCTGCTCGACAAGGCGGCCGAGCTGCTTCGGCACCAGGTGGACAACCGGCTCGAGGGCGCTGGGCGCGCGGCGGTGGCGGCGCGGCTCGCGACGATCCTGCTGATGGACGCGCAACCGGCCGAGGCGCTCGCGACGATCGAGCGTACGCGCATCGCCGAGCTGCCGCGGGCGGTGCGCCGCGTGCGCAACCTCATCGAGGCGCGCGCGCTCTCCGACCTCTCGCGGACCGACCTGGCGCTCGAGGTGATCGAGGACGAGAGCGGCCCGGAGATCGACCGCCTGCGCGCCGACATCTGGTGGACCGGACGGCGCTGGCGCGAGGCGGGGGAGGCGCACGAGGCGCTCGCCGGGACGAGCTGGCAGGAGGAGCGCGAGCTCACCGATCGCGAGCGAACCGACGTGATGCGCGCCGCGCTCGCCTACAATCTCGGCCAGGACGCGATCGGCCTAGACCGCCTGAAGGCCAAGTTCGCCGACGCGATGAGCGCTTCCGCCGACGCGCCGGGCTTCGTGCTGCTCTCCGATCCGGGCGCGCTCGCCACACCCGCTTTCCGCGAGGCGGCGCGCACGATCTCGAGCGAGGACACGCTCGCCGACTTCCTCGCCGCGCTGCAGGCGCGCCACCCCGCGGCGGCGCTGCCCGTCGGGCCGATGGTGGAGGCGGGGGCGCCGGGAGAGCCGCCCGCGGTGGCGCAGGACGCCGCGGCTCCGGCGCAGCCGGCGACCGAGCCGACGCCGGTTCCGGTGCCCGGCCCGGAGGCGCGGGCGACGGACGGGCAGCAGGCGCTCTGAGGCGGACGGCCCGCGCTATCCCCCGCCGTAGCTCTGCACCAACGAGCCCGCGACCAGGCTCCAGCCGTCCACCAGCACGAAGAAGATCAGCTTGAACGGCAGCGAGACCGTGACCGGCGGCAGCATCATCATGCCCACCGACATCAGGATCGAGGCGACGACGAGGTCGATGATCAGGAAGGGGACGAAGAGCAGGAAGCCGATCTCGAAGGCGCGGCGCAGCTCCGAGATCATGAAGGCGGGCACGAGCACGTGCAGGCCGAGATCGTCCGGCGTCTGCGGGGCCGCGTCTCCCGAGAGGCCGACGAAGAGCTCGAGGTCGCGCTCGCGCACATGGGCGAGCATGAAGGTGCGGAACGGCGCGATGCCGCGCTCGAACGCCTGCTCGGCGGTGATCTCGTTCGCCAGCAGCGGCTGGATGCCCTCCTCGTAGGCGACGGTGAAGGTCGGCGCCATCACGAAGGCGGTGAGGAAGAGCGCCAGCGAAACGATGACCCCGTTCGGCGGCGCCGTCTGCGTCCCGATCGCCGAGCGCAGCAGCGAGAGCACGACCACGATCCGCGTGAAGGATGTGATCATCACCAGGATCGACGGCGCGAGCGCCAGGACCGTGATCAGCGCGACGAGCTGGAGCGCCCGCTCGGTGACGCCGTCACCCTCGCCGAGGTCGAGCGTGATCGACTGCGCGACGGCGGGTCCTGCGGCCACGAGGCCGCCGGCGAAGGCCGCCAGCGCGAGACCGGCGGCCGCTGCCCGCACGCGGCGGACGCGACGCAGGCGCGCGTCGAGGTCGAGGCCGGTCATGTCCCTGATTCGCCGATTGCCGCCACGGTTCCGGACGCTGCGCAATCGGACGCCGCGACGCAAGCGGCGTCGCGGCGAAGGCGCTGGATAAGCTCAGGACCTCTCGTCGCGGCTCGGTGCGCGCCCGAGCAGGCGGGCGAACTCGGCCTCGATCTCCTCGACCGAGAACGGGTCGATGGGCTTGGATGCCGGCCGCTCCGAAGCCGGCTGGGGCGCCGGGGGCGGCTCGGCCGCAGGCTCCGCGTCGGGCTCCAGGTCGGGCTCCAGGTCGGGCTCCACGGCGGGCTCCACGGCGGGCGTGGCGTCGGCGATCGGCACGTCGGGAGCGGGCTCCTCGAATGGTGGTTCGCCGAAGACCGGGAGCTCGGGCTCCGAGGACATCTGCTCGGAAGGCACGGGCTCCGAAGACGCGGGGACGATCGGCTCGGGCTCGGGCGCCTCGTCGGCGACGAATTCCTCCGCGGCCGGGGTGTCCGGCTCGCCGTCCCGCCAATCGGCCTTGTCGAGCGAGGGCGCCATCGCGGGGATCTCCTCCGGCGGGGCCTCCTCCGGCGTGACCTCCTCGGCGGGTGCGATCTGCGCCGACGTGTTCTCCGTCGGCGCGTCCTCCGCCGCCGGCGGCTCCGCGACCGGCTCGCCGGATTCAGCGAACGGCTCGGGCCGCGTCGGGGCGAGCGCGCTCTCCGTCTCGGGCGCCGGCGCGGCGGGCGGCGGCGGCGGCGCGGCGGGCTCGTCTGCGC
>NZ_JBQTCJ010000046.1:0-39647 GCF_052380005.1 Salinarimonas sp. NSM | reverse complement strand
CTGATCTGTCAACCATTCATCCGGTCAGATCTGTCAACCTTTTATCCGCTGGACAGTGGGGGCGTCGGGCAAGGCTCCCGGTCGGGAAGAACGCGCGGAAGCGTCGTGCAGCGTGGCATCGACGTCGCGATCATCCTGCACGCCCCACACCCCCGGCCCCTCTCCACGAGGGAGAGGGGAGACCCGCGGCGTTTCCCGTACCGACTTCGATGCGGTGCGAGCACCGGCTTCGATGCCGTCCGGATCCTCGATCACCCGACGCGACGGGCGCGACGTGCTCCCCTCCCCCTCGTGGGGAGGGGCCGGGGGTGGGGGGCGTCGGGTGAAGAGCTCGCGGCTCGCGCGCGCACCCTCGGCCGGCGTCGACGGCGACGCCTCGTCCTGAAAGCCCGGCACCCCCGGTCGCGTCGATCACCGCCCGCCCTCCATCAGGTACGCCGCCGCCCGCCCCTCCTCCACCGCATCGAGCAACGAACGCACCTCGGCTAGCCCGCCGTTCTCCAGCAGGCGCACGTGGCCCTCGCCCTCGAAGCCGACGAAGCGCTTCGGCGCGCGCGCCGCCTCGTACAGCGCCCGGCCCTGGGCGAAGGGGGTGACCGGGTCCGCCGTGCCGTGCATGACGAGGAGCGGCTCGTCCACGGCGCCGATCCGCGCGGCCGAGTCGAACTGGTCGTGCATCAGGAGGCCGATCGGCACGAAGGGGTAGCGCATGCGCGCCACGTCCGCCGCGGAGGTGAAGGGCGCATCGAGCACCACCGCGCCGACGTCCGCCTCGGCGGCGAGCGCCACGGCGACGCCGGTGCCGAGCGACTCGCCGTAGAGCACGATGCGCTCGGCCGGCGCATGGGCCCGTGCGAACGCGAGCGCGGCGCGGCCGTCGGCGATCAGGCCCTCCTCGGTGGGGGAGCCGGTCGAGCCGGAATAGCCGCGGTAGGAGGTGATCAGCACGCCGCGCCCGCCCTCGGCGAGCGCCGCCGCGCGCGGGGCGCGCTGGCGGATCGAGCCGGCATTGCCGTGGAAGTAGACGACGAGCGCGCGCCCCGCCTCGGGCGGGCGGAAATAGGCGGTGAGCCGCTGGCCGTCGGCGGTTTCCAGCACGACGTCCGCGAAGCCCTCCGCCCCCGCCTCCGCGGCGGTGGCGACGCCCTGCGGCGCCGGGTATTGCAGCGGGCGCTGCCAGAGGTAGAGCGCGCCCACGAGCGCCGCGTAGACGGCGGCGACGACGACCAGGGCGCGCGCGAGACGCGATAGCATGATCCGCTCCCCGCGCGCGCTCCCGGCTCGGCTCACATCGCCTTGACGATCTCGTCGACCATCTTCTTGGCGTCGCCGAAGAGCATCATCGTGTTGTCGCGGAAGAACAGCTCGTTCTCGACGCCGGCATAGCCCGAGCCCATGCCACGCTTGAGGAAGAGCACCGTGCCCGCCTTCTCCACGTCGAGGATCGGCATGCCGTAGATGGCGGAGGTCTTGTCGGTCTTCGCCGCCGGGTTGGTGACGTCGTTGGCGCCGATGACGAAGGCCACGTCCGCCTGCGCGAACTCGCCGTTGATGTCCTCGAGCTCGAAGACCTCGTCGTAGGGGACCTGCGCCTCGGCGAGCAGCACGTTCATGTGGCCGGGCATGCGGCCCGCGACCGGGTGGATCGCGTACTTGACCGTGACGCCCTCCGCCTTCAGCAGGTCCGCCATCTCGCGCAGCGTGTGCTGGGCCTGGGCGACCGCCATGCCGTAGCCCGGCACGATGATGACCTTGGAGGCGTTCTTCATGATGAAGGCGGCGTCCTCGGCCGAGCCCTTCTTCACCGGCCGCGTCTCCGCCTCGCCGGCCGCGGCGCCCGCCGTCTCGCCGCCGAAGCCGCCGAGGATCACCGAGACGAAGCTGCGGTTCATCCCCTTGCACATGATGTACGAGAGGATCGCGCCCGACGAGCCGACCAGCGCGCCGGTGATGATGAGCGCGAGGTTGCCCAGCGTGAAGCCGATGCCGGCGGCCGCCCAGCCCGAGTAGGAGTTGAGCATCGACACGACGACCGGCATGTCCGCGCCGCCGATCGGGATGATCAGCAGCACACCGAGCGCCAGCGCGATCAGGCAGACGAGCCAGAAGGCGAGCGCCGATTCGGTCGCCATGAAGACGCCGAGCAGGACGACGAGCGCGGCGGCGAGCGCGAGGTTGATCATGTGCCGCGAGGGCAGCATGATCGGCTTGCCGGACATGCGCCCGTCGAGCTTCAGGAAGGCGATGATCGAGCCGGTGAAGGTGATCGCGCCGATGGCGGCGCCGAGCCCCATCTCGAACAGGCTCGCGCCCTTGATCGATCCCGGCGCGCCGATGGCGAAGGCCTGCGGCGCGTAGAGCGCGGCGGCCGCCACCAGCACCGCGGCGAGGCCGACGAGCGAGTGGAAGGCCGCGACGAGCTGCGGCATCGCCGTCATCGGCACCCGCTTGGCGATCAGCGCGCCGATGCCGCCGCCGATGGCTATGCCGACGATGACGAGCAGCCAGCCGCCGATCGCCGGCGGGGCGTAGACCAGCGTGGTGAGCACGGCGATCGCCATGCCGACCATGCCGTACGTGTTGCCCTGGCGCGACGTCGTCGGGTGCGAGAGCCCGCGCAGCGCCAGGATGAAGAGCACGCCCGAGACGAGGTAGAGCAGGTTCGCGAGATTGTCGCCCATCGCCTCAGCCCTTCTTCTTGTACATGGCCAGCATCCGCGCCGTGACGAGGAAGCCGCCGAAGATGTTCACCGAGGCGAGCACGAGGGCGATGAAGCCGAGCACCGTCGCCCCCCAGGCGGCCCCGGAGGAGGCGACGTCGGCCACCTGGACGCCCACCGCGAGCAGCGCGCCGACCACGATCACGGAGGAGATCGCGTTCGTCACCGACATCAGCGGCGTGTGCAGCGCCGGCGTCACCGACCACACCACGTAGTAGCCGACGAAGATCGCCAGCACGAAGATCGCGAAGCGGAACACGGTGGGATCCACCGCCCCGCCGGTGGCGGCGGCGACGCCGTTCGCCACCATGTCGGAGGCGATCATGTCGGCGTAGGACTGCGCCGCGGTGGCGGCCTCGCGCGCGGCTTCCGCAGCGGCCTGGGCCCGGTCGAGCGCCTGCTCGGGAGTGAGAGTGGCCATTCCTGTCCCCAATCTGTCTTCCCGCCGTCAGGCGGCGGGCTGCGGCTGCGGCTGGAAGCTCGGGTGGACGATCGCGCCGTCGCGCGTCAGCAGCGTCGCCTTGACGAGCTCGTCGTCCCAGGCGGGCGCGAGCACCTTCTTCTCCTTGTCGATCATGGTCTCGACGAAGGCGAGCAGGTTCTTGGCGTAGAGGCTGGACGCGGTGGCCGCGAGGCGGCCCGGGACGTTGAGGTAGCCGACGACCTTCACGCCGTCGTGGTCCACGACCTCGCCCGGCCGCGAGAGCTCGCAATTGCCGCCGCGCTCGACCGCGAGGTCGACGATCACCGAGCCCGCGCGCATCGTCTCGACCATCGCCTTGGTCACGAGCTTGGGCGCGGGCCGGCCGGGGATCAGCGCGGTGGTGATCACGATGTCCTGCTTGGCGATGTGGGAGGCGACGAGCTCGGCCTGCTTGGCCTTGTATTCCGCCGACATCTCCTTGGCGTAGCCGCCGGCGGTCTCGGCCTGCTTGAACTCCTCGTCCTCGACGGCGACGAACTTCGCGCCGAGCGATTCGACCTGCTCCTTCGAGGCGGGCCGCACGTCGGTGGCTGAGACCACCGCGCCCAGGCGCCGCGCGGTCGCGATCGCCTGGAGGCCGGCGACGCCGGCGCCCATCACGAAGACGCGCGCCGCGGGGACCGTGCCCGCCGCCGTCATCATCATCGGCATGGCGCGGCCGTAGACGGCGGAGGCGTCGATCACGGCGCGATAGCCCGCGAGGTTCGCCTGGGAGGAGAGCACGTCCATCACCTGCGCGCGGGTGATGCGCGGCATCAGCTCCATCGAGAAGGCGGCGAGCTTGCGCTCGGCCATCGCCTGGAGCGCGGCCTCGTTGCCGTAGGGGTCCATCGTCGCGACGACGACGGCGCCCTCCTTGATCGCGGCGAGGCGCTCGCCCTCGGGGCGGCGCACGAGGAGCACGGCGTCCGCGTCGCCCGCCGCTGCGGCGGCGTCGGTCGCGATCGTCGCGCCGGCTGCCTCGAAGTCGGCATCCTTCAGGCCCGACCCGGCGCCCGCGCCGGACTGGACCACGACGCTCGCGCCGAGCCCGACGAGCTTCTTCACCGTGTCGGGCGTCGCGGCGACGCGGGCCTCGTTGGCGTCCGTTTCCGTGAGGACGGCGATGCGCATGCCCTCTCCCCCCTGTGACGTCGATCTACGGGTGAGCGGGGCGCGAACGCGGGCCGGACCGGCCGCGCGGCGCGCCCGCGCGGATGGTTCAGGCCAGGACGAAGGCGACGAGCATCAGGCCGACCACGACGGCCGGCGCGCGCCAGCCCACGCGCGGGAACAGCGCGCCGATGCCGCCGGCTATCATCGAGGCGACGACGCCGAGGACGCCGGTGAGCCAGGCCTCCTTGATCCCGCCGAGCGCCAGCGCGAGGACCCACGCGATGACGACGAGCGCGGAGATCGTCGTGAAGACCACGAAACCGCCGTAGGTGGTCTCGTGGGTCTTGCCGTCCATGTCGGGGCTGTAGCCCTCGTTCGGGTTACGCTCGTCGTGAACCATCGTCGCCATGTTCCTGGTCATCCTTCCACGCAAACGACCTCGGCTTTAGCCGAAGCGCGGGCGGGCCGCAATGCGTCAATGAAAGATGACCGACGGTCGAGACGCGGCGCCGGCGCCGCGGGCTTCGCCCCGACGCCGGCGCGCGTCGCCTCACGCGTCGAGCGTCTCCCAGGCGAGGCCGCCGACGTAGCGGCGCACGGTCCGGCCCTCGTCGTCGAGCTGGAGGAGCCGGAGCCAGCCGTTGTCGACGAGCCGGCGCACGCCGTCGTGCTTGGCGATGACGCGGTTCATCTCCTCGATCGGCGCCTCGACGAAGACGTCCAGCCGCAGCGGCTCGTGCACGAGCCGGGCGCCGTCGTGGACCGATTGCAGCGGCAGGCCGACCTTGAGGTCGCCGCCGTTGCCCTCGAGCACGCCGAGCCCGCCGACGACGTTGTGCAGCACCTTGTTGCCCGAGCCGAAGGCGCGGTTGTCGACCGACGAGCCGTAGTATTGCAGGCTGATCCAGGAGGCGACGACCATCGGCGCTGTCATGATCAGCTCGAGGATGCCGAAGCCCTCGTCCGCCTGCCACTCGTAATCGTGCAGGAACGAGCGCCCGCCGAGATCGACCCCGCGCGTGCGCGCCCGCGGCGCGGCGACGAAGGCGGCGCAGCCGGCTAGACCCCATTCCGGGCGCACCTGCGACCAGTCCTTCGACCGCGCCAGCACCTGGCGATCGACGTCCGCGCCGGGCGCGTCGAGCGCGAGCAGCGCCGCGCGCTCGAGCCGCGTCAGCGCGCCCGCCTGGGCGAGCTGCGCCTCGAGGCGGGCGAGATCGCCGGCGTGGGACGCCGGGAGGATCCGCGTGTCGTAGAGCCGGACCTCGTCGGTCGTGGTGTCGTGGAGCGCCGGGACGAACCAGGTGTCGTCCGGCAGGCCCCGGCCCGCCTCCTTCAGCGCCGCGCGCACGGCGGGATCGTTGAGGATCGCCGTCGTCACGCGCGCATTCGCCTCGCCCGTGTGGCCGCCGCAGGCGCCGCAATCGAGGCCGGACGCGTGCGGGTTGTTGACGGTCGAAGAGCCGTGGCCGGCGAGCACGATCAGCCGCGCGAAGGGGCCGGTCATCGACATCGCCTTGAGCACGACCTGCGCGGTCGCGATCCGCTGCTCGACCGGGATGCCGGAAAGCCGGCCGTCGATCTCGCTCCCAGCAAGCGTCGGCCCGAGCCGCGCCGCCGCGGCCGCGTCGAGCCCGTCGACGGCGGGATGCGTCACCGGCCGGGTGCGCCCGAGCGTATCGCCGACGAGCTTGCCGGCGAACAGGAGGCCCGCGGCCTCGACGTAGGCGAAGGAGGAGACCGCCGACTGCTTGAAGGTCTTCCACGCCTTCGCCGCCTCCTGGCGCAGCCGCCGCCGCCCGGCGATCTCGGCGTTCTCGCCCGCTCCCGCGCCGCCGACCTCCTCGCAGACGACGAAGGCGGGCTTCAGCAGCACCGGGCACTGCGCCCCGCCCTTGCGCCGGCCGAAGGGCACGTACTCGATCGAGAGACCGAAGAAGCCGGCGAATCCGATCGTCTGCACGTCCGGCGCCACCGTCTCCAGCGCGCGCCGGAACACCTCCGAGCGCACGTCGATGCAGAAGGCCGCCTGGACGGCGGGCCGCTCGGAGGCCGCCGGGGCGCCGTCGCGCGACCGGTTGGCCTCGACGATCCGCGCCACGAGCCCGCGCCGGCGCGAGATCTCGGCGGCGTCCTGCAGGATCGCGTCGACGACGCGCTCGGGGTCGAGCGTGCGCGGCGCGCTCATCCGCGCGAGCGCCTCTCCCCAGGCGGCCTTCGCCTGCGGCGTCACCGAGAGCAGCGCCGCGTCGTAGGACAGCCGGATCGCGAGGAGCTCCTTCAGGACCGGATCGCCGCCGCCGTGGAGCTCGGCGTTCCAGACGATGTAGCGCGCGTAGGAGGCCCAGCCGTTGATGGTCGCGAGCGCCCGGTGCAGGTAGTCCGCCCGCGCGGCCTCCGGCACGCCGAGCGCGGAGACGGCCGCCGCGATGGCGCCGTCGGCGTCCTCCGGGAGCGTGGCGAGCGCCCGGCGGAAGCCCGGAAAGCCCATCACCTCCGGCGTGCGGTCGAAAGCGGCGTGCGCCCGCCAGGCGGCGTAGAGGCCGCGCTCCAGGAAGGGCGCGCGCCAGAGCGCCTGGCCCTCGTCGAAGACCCGCGCGCAGGTCTTCGAGATCTCCTCGACGACGAGCGCGGCGGCGCCGACCGCCGGGTCGCGCCCGGTCGCGGCGTCGATCGCCTCGGCGGCGGTGAGGGCGAGCGGGCGCGGCGGAGCGTCCTGCGCCATCTTCGCCTTCAGCGCGGCGAGGTCCGCGGGCACGCCCGCCTGCTTCCCCGCCCCCGCGGCGCGCAGCGCCTCGGCGAGATCGGCGTCCCCGATCGCGCCCGCCGCGTGCCTGGCGGCGTAGTGGGACCGCGGCAGCGTCATGCGCGCGCCGGAAACCCGCGCGAGCGTGGTCGCGGCCTCGGCGAAGCTCTGCTCGGTGAGGCCGAGATAGGGGTTCACCGCCACGAAGTGCTTCAAGGGCCAAAGCGGCGCGATGCGGCCGCAGGCGGTCGCGACGTCTGCCTCGAGGCTGGCGAGCGAAACCGGCGTCTCGCGGGCCTCGACGGCCTCCGCGCGGGCGAGCGCGGCCTTGCCGGCGGAGAGGTCGGCGGTGGTCGTCTTGGTCATCGGGAGAGCCTCCGGATCAGGACTTCACGGCCGTCACCGGCGCGAGCCGGGCGGCGAGGCGGGTGGCGTAGGCGTTCACGTAGAAGCCGTTGGCGATGTGGACGTAGAGCGCCGCGAAGGGCCGGTGCTTCGCGAGCGCCGGGGCCCAGCTCTGCACCGCGAGGGCGGCGGCGAAGGAGACGACGACGAGGGTCACGACGAAGCCGTCGAAGGCGCCATCGAGCGGCAGGCTCGGCGCGACCGCGCCGGCGAGGAGCCGGTCGGCCGCGGTCTGGAGGCCGTAGTAGGCCACGACCACGAGGCCCGCGGTCGCCACCGCCGCGCCGAGCGCCTTCACCGCATTCTCGCCCGAGAGGACGGTCGTCAGGTAGTGGGCGACGCCAAGCGCCACGACCGCGGCGAGCGCGAAGGCGCCGGGATTGTCGAGCACGCCGTGCCCGAACACCGCGCCGACCGCGAGGGTGAGCGCCACCGCGGCGGCGAGCGCACCGCCGTAGACGGCGGGGTTCGGCATCTTGGCCTCCTCCGGCGGCAGCGCGGCGCGGATCGTCTCGACCGCCGAGCCCGAGGAGAGGAAGGCGTGGGCCTTGTAGAGGGCGTGCGCCACGATGTGCAGCGCCGCCGCCGAGAAGGCGCCGAGCCCGCATTGCAGCAGCATGAAGCCCATCTGGCCGATGGTGGAGTAGGCGAGCGCCACCTTCACGCTCGGCACGGTCAGCATCACCAGCGAGCCGAACAGCGCGGTGAAGCCGCCCACGAGCGCGAGCACGTCCATCGAGGGCGCGGACAGCACGACGAGCGGCGAGAGCCGCACGACGAGGAAGCCGCCGCCGTTGATGATGCCGGCGTGGAGCAGCGCCGAGACGGGGGTCGGCGTCTCCATCACCTCCCCGAGCCAGCCGTGGACCGGGAACTGGGCCGACTTCACCAGCGCGGCGACGACGATCAGGAGCACCGCGAGGTGCATGATGGCGGGCACCTCCCCCGCCTGCGCCATCGCCGTCGCCTCGGTGAGGAGGACGGGGATCTCCAGCGTGCCGAAGACGCCGAGCACGATGATCGCGGCGAGGACCAGCGCGACGTCGCCCGCGCGGCTCGCCAGCGCCTTCTTGCGTGCGGCGAGCACGGCCTGCGGCCGGTCCTTGTAGAAGACGAGGAGCTGGTGCAGCGCGAGGCTCGTCGCGATCCAGGCCAGCACGAGCTGGAGCACGTTGCCCGCGCCCATCATCAAGAGCGCCGCGGCGAGGGTCACGCACAGCCGCTTGAAGAAGCGCCCCTGGTCCGGGTCGCCGTCGAGGTAGTTCTTCGAGTAGGCGACGACGATGGCGCCGACGAAGGAGACGAGCACCAGCATGATCGCCGAGAACGCGTCCGCGTAGAGCGCGAGGCCCACGCCGGCGATGCCCAGCGTGCCGGTGTAGAGCGGCCCGGCGAGGATCACCGCGAGGCCGGTCGCCAGGCTCGCGCCGAGCGCGACGAGGGCGGCGAGGCGCGCGCGGCGCGCGGTGCCGCGCGGGTCGGCGTTGGCGCGGGCCGTCGGGATCATGCCGACGAGGACGAGGGCGGCAGGGCCGATCGCGGCGAGCCAGGCGAGCAGGGCCGTCATACGCGTTTCTCCGGAGCAGCGGGTCTCGCGTCCGGATATAAGGGGAGTGTTTGCTTCTTAAAAATTCAAAGATTGCAAGATAACGTTCGTTTGAATAGAACGATCGCATGGCCACCCTGAACTACCACCACCTGCGCTATTTCTGGACCATCGCCAACGAGGGCGGGCTCACCCGCGCAGCGCGGCGGCTCAACGTCTCGCAATCGGCGCTCTCGGTGCAGCTGCGATCGCTGGAGGAGCAGCTCGGCCATCCGCTCTTCACCCGCGCCGGCAAGCGGCTCGAGCTCACCGAGGCGGGGCGGATCGCCCTCGATTATGCGCAGAGCGTGTTCAAGACGGGCGACGAGCTGGTCTCGACGCTCGCCGAGCGCCCCGGCGGCACGCGCCGGGCGCTGCGGATCGGGGCGATCGCCACGCTCTCGCGCAACTTCCAGCTCGCGCTGCTGCGCCCGTTGATCGGCCGCGCCGACGTCGACCTCGTGCTACGCTCGGGGACGCTGCGGGAGCTGCTGGCGCGGCTCGACACGCACGAGCTCGACCTCGTCCTCGCCAACGCCCCCGCCCCGCGCGACGCCGCCGCCCCGCGCGAGAGCCGCCTCCTCGACGAGCAGCCGGTCTCCATCGTCGGCCGGCCGGTCCCCGACGGCGTGCCGCTGCGCTTTCCCGAGGACCTCGACGGCGCGGCGATGGTGCTGCCCTCCGCCGAGAGCGAGATCCGCCTCGCCTTCGACCGGATCTGCGACGCGGCCCGAGTGCGCCCGACCATCCTCGCGGAGGTCGACGACATGGCGATGCTGCGCCTGCTCGCCCGCGAGAGCGACGGTCTGACCCTCGTCCCGCCCATCGTCGTACGCGACGAGCTGGAGAGCGGCGCGCTGGTGGAGCGCGCCCGGGTGCCGCGGCTCTCCGAGGGCTTCTACGCGATCACGCTGAGGCGACGCTTCCCCAACCCGCTCATCCGCGAGCTGCTGGGCGGCTGACGCGCCGCGTCAGCCGACGCCCGAGAGCAGGACGGCGACGGCGACCATCGCCCCTTGCGATGCGAGGAAGCCGACCGCGGCGCGGGTCCAGCGGGGACCGCCGGTGACGGGAATCCGGGAGACGGCGGGAACGGCGGGGCGCACGGACGTACTCATCGAGCCCCCTCCGCCGAGACGACACGGACGAGGCGCGGCGAGCCGTCGTCGACGCGCTGGATGCACACGGGCGCCGTCTGCAGGTGCGGCAGCGCGGCGCATTCGGCGGTCGCGGTGGACCCCGGGTCGGCGAGAGCGGCCGTCTCGACGCTCGGCGGCGGCGCGGCGATCGCGCTCCCCTCCGCCTCAGCGGTGGCGGTACGAAGCGCGAAGGCCGCCAACCCGGCGATGAAGATCCCGGACGCGAGGCGCATCGAGCGCGGGACGAGCTGCCTGCGCGGAGCGCGCGGCGGAATGGGGGCCGGCCGGACGGCGAGCCGGTTTGCGGCGCGGGACATCATGGGTGCCTCTCGCTGTGAGCATGTTCGGCTCGACAACGGCGGCAGGACGAACATGATCCGAACCGCCAAGAGAATTCTGATGCCGAGCGGCGCGGCATGACGCCGCATAAGACGAACCCCAATCATTCGGAATGCCGACCAGGATCGCGTTCGGCTTGCTCTTCCTGGCGCGGGCTTCGGCGCCCGTCGTGCTCGACCTCGTCCAAGAGAGGGGGCGACATCGTCGCGCTACTTCGCCGATGCGGATCAGATGGGTGAGCAATTCCTAACTGCGTCACGAAGTCGCGCGCTTACCCCGGTCGCAAGGTAGACGCCAGCCCGCGCAATGCTTTGCAACCTCGATCGCAATCATTTGATCAACCAGGCCGGAGATACTTACGCTTGGTAATCATGTTGACTTCTCGACGGACACAAGCATCTTCGAGGCACAACCAATCAGAAGCGCCCAAGGAGCGTCGTGGCTCAGTCCGCTGCGCAACGTCTATCAGGCATTGATTCTGAATCGATTCAAGCGAAGTTGACATGCTTCAGACGCTAGCCAAGTCAGCGCCGTCCGACGCCATTCCCGATGAGATGCGCGTTGCGCTCCTCTGCGCACCCGGCATCCTATCCGAGGGGAGGCTGCCGGTACCCGAGGTGCCCTCCGACGGCGTGGTCCTGAAGACGCGCGCCGTCTCGATCTGCTCGACCGATGTGTCCTACTTTCACGGCAATCTTTCTCCCGCCGAATATCCGGTCGTGCTCGGCCACGAGTATGTCGGGGATGTCGTCGCAGTCGGTCGAGAAATCGACGAGAACCTGCTCGGCCAACGCATCGCCTATTTCGGCCAAACCGATTTCGGAGGGTTGGCCGAGTATCGCGCAATCAGGCCCGTGTTTCCGGGGGAGCGAAAGTCTGCGCCGCAGATGACGGCTCGGTACTTCAAGGATGACGAGAGAGCTGCTGCGATCGTCGTCCCTGACCAGATTACCGATGCCGAGGCACCATTGCTCGAGCCCGTTACCGCTGTCCTGCGAGCAATCCTGCGCCATCCGCCCGGGATCGACGACCGCATTCTGGTGCTCGGCGGAGGACCTTGCGGAGCCATCGCGGGAAGCATACTGCAGCACTTTTTCGGCGTGCACCGAGTGGCGGTCCTGGAGCGCAACCCCGACCGGGCGGCGCTGGCGAAGGAACGCTATGCCGAAGATGTCTTCGAGGACACCGCTGCGCTCGCGGAGGCGGACGAGAGCAGGAAGCAGTTCGACTACATCTTCGATGCACTTCCTCCGATCGTCGGCGACGACGATGCGCGGGACCCCCGTCGCGCCGCGATGCGGGCTGCGTCGCCCGCGGCGAAATACGTCCTCTACGGAGCGTCGGAGGCCCTGCAGAAATTCGATACTTGGCTGCTTCTCGCGAAAGGCATCAATCTGTGCGCGGCTCCTTTCGACGTCGACATATTCCCGATGTCGAAGACGGCGACGATCATGAGGACGGCTCTGAGAGTGCTCACGTCTCGCATCGTCGATCCCTCCTGGATCATCACTCGTCAGATCGGCTTCAGCGACATGTCGGCACTCGCGTGGACCTTCGAGAATCATTCCTGCAATCCCGATCTGGAAACGGTGGTTCGTTTTGACCGATAAGCACGTCCTCCCCCTCGCAGCGGCCGTCGCGTTCTCGTTCTTCGTCTGGGGCGTGCTCGGCGTCCTCGTCGGGTCGATCCTGCCCGAGGTCGTCGCCGAGCTGTCGCTCTCCTCCTTCGAGGCGGGGCTGATCTTCGTCGTGTGGTCCTTCGGCTTCGCGATTGGATCGGCCGCGGCGGAGCGGCTCTTGCGGCTCGCCCCCGCGCACCGGCTGCTGCTCGTCCTCTCGGTGGCGACCGCCGTCGCGGCGCTCGTGCAGGCGCAGGCGCCGACCTTCGCGATCTTCGCCGCGCTCTATTCCGCGCTCGGCCTGTTCGGCGGGGCGGTGTTCACCGCCTCGCACACCCTGTTCGGCGCGCTGTTCCCGGCGCGCCGAACCTCCGCGCTCGGCGTGCTCGACCTCGTCTTCAGCGGCGGCAACATCGTCGCGCCGTTGCTCGTGGTCGGGCTCGTCGCGGCGGACGCGTCCTGGCGCGTGACCTTCGTCGTGATCGGCGTTGCCTTCCTCGCCTGCGCGATCGCCTTCGCCTTCGGCGGCAGAGCGGGCGTGGGACGCGAAGCGGGGGGCGCGACGGCGAAGCCCGCAGCGGCGCCGACGGCCGCGCGCCCCCGCGGCCGGGACTGGCCGCCGCTGATCGCGCTCGCGGCGGGCTCGTTCGGGCTCGGCGCGACGGAGTGGTCGCAGCACGTCTGGTTCGTCACCTGGGCCCTCGCCGCTGGCATCGACGGCGCCTTCGCGCGGATCGCGCTCGCCGCCTTCACGGCGGGCATGGTCGCGGCCCGCGTGGCGGCGATCGCGCTCGGCGACCGGATGCGCTCGGCGCTCGCGGTGCGCCTGCTCCTCGCGGCGGCGCTCGCCGGGCACGCGGCGATGCTGGTCGCGCCGGGCGAAGCGACGCTCCTCGCGGCCAACGTGGCGCTGGGGATGGGCATCGGCGCCATGCTGCCGGTGTTCCTCGGCCTCGCCATGGACGGCGACCCGGCCCGCGCGGCGACCTTCTCCGCGGTGATGGTGGTGAGCCTCACGATCGGCGGGCAGGTCGCCTCCTTCACCGTTGGGACGCTGGCCGAGCTGACCGACGTGCGCACCGCCTTCCCCGCGGCGTTCGGCGCGGTGGCGATCATGGCGGCGGGCTTCGAGAGCTTCCGCATCCTCTCGGCCCGCCGGGCGGCCCGCTCGCCTCAGCGCCGCTCCTCGTCGGCCCTGAACCAGGCATAGCCGTGGGGCGGCAGCGCGATCGGCTCGTCGGCCGCCTGCGGCATGCGCCCGCCCGAATCGCACAGGACGGGGCGCAGCACCGCATGCTCGTCGCCGATGTCGAGGGCGACAGTCACCTGACGCGGCGCGAGGTTGTGGAGCGTGATCATGGTCGCGCCCCGCCAGCTCGCCCGCAGCGCCAGCACGCCGGGGTCGCTCGTCTCCAGGATCTCGTGGAGGCCCCAGCCGATCTCGGGGGCTGCGCGGCGCGCCCGCACGAGCCGGCGGATGCGCTCGAGCAGCGACTGCGCGTTCTCCGTCTGGCGCGCGACGTTGACCGCGTCCGGCGCGAACTCGGGATCGCGCACCATCGCCCGCGCGAGGTCCTCCGGCGGCGCCGTCGAGAAGCCACCGGTCGGCCCGTCGCTCCATTGGAAGGGCGTGCGGACGGCGGCGCGCTCCGGCAGGTCGAGATTGTCGCCCATGCCGATCTCCTCGCCGTACCAGAACACCGGCGTCCCGGGCAGCGAGAGCATCAGGCTGTAGGCCATGGCGAGGCGCCGCCCGTCCCCGCCGAGCATGGGCGCGAGGCGCCGGCGGATGCCCCGATCGTAGAGGCGCATGCCGGCATCGGGCGCGAACGCCGCGAAGACCTCCCCGCGCTCGTCGTCCGACAGGCGGCCGAGGTCGAGCTCGTCGTGGTTGCGCAGGAACGTCGCCCATTGCCCGACCTCGTGGATCGGCGGACGTTCGCGCAGCAGCTCGGCGACCGGCCGCGCGTCCCCACGGGCGAGCGCCAGGAAGGTGGCCTGGTTCAGCAGGAAGTCGAACACCATCGTCATCCGCTCGCCGTCCTCGCCGAAATAAGCGGGGATCGTCTCCATCGGCACGTTGGCCTCGGCGAGCAGGATCGCCTCCGCCTTGCGCCACGACAGGAAGCGGCGGAGATAGGTGAGGAAGGCGTGCGGGTCGGCCTGCGCGTCCGGATCCGCGCTGCGCAGGGGGGAGCGCGGGCCGTCCTCGATGAGGAAGGGCACCGCGTCGAGCCGGAAGCCGGAGACGCCGAGCTCCAGCCAGAAGCCCATGATCTTCTCGATCTCCTCGCGCACCGCCGGGTTGGCGACGTTGAGATCGGCCTGATGGGCGTAGAACCGGTGGAAGTAGTAGGCCTGCGCCTGCTCGTCCCAGGTCCAGGTCGTGTCCTGCACGCCGGGGAAGACGACGCCCTCGTCCGCGTCCTCCGGCTTCTCCTGCGACCAGAGATAGAAGTCGCGAAAGCGCGAGCCCGGGTCGGCGCGGGCCTTCTGGAACCAGGGGTGATCGGTCGAGGTGTGGTTGACCACGAGATCGACGATCACCCGGATGCCCCGTCCGTTCGCCTCGCGCGTGAAGTTCACGAAGTCGCCGAGCGTCCCGAGCCGCGGGTCGACCTGGTAGAAGTCGCTGATGTCGTAGCCGTTGTCGCGGTTGGGCGAGGCGTAGAACGGCAGCAGCCAGATGCAGGTCGCGCCGAGCGCCTCGATGTGGTCGAGCCGGTCGGCGAGGCCCTGGAAGTCCCCGCAGCCGTCGCCGTCCGCATCCATGAAGGTTTCGACGTCGACGCAGTAGACGACGGCGTTCTTGTACCAGAGATCGAGCATGGTCGGTCCTCCCGCGCCTCAAGCGACGATGATCACGCCCTCGTTCGGCCGCAGCCGCACGCCAGGGCCGACCGTCTCGTCGTCGCGGTCGAGGTGGGTGGAAAGCGTGATGCGACCCGCGCCGCCCGGCAGGAGGAGGTCGCCGACCTCCTCCTCGCGGGCGCCGAAGTTGAGCACGACCGTGATCTCGTCGCCCTCGTGATGCCGCTTGAAGGCGAAGACGTCGCCCACCACCGTCTCGATACCGGACCAGTCCCCGATCGCCAGCGCCGGCGAGGCGCGGCGCAGGGCGATCAGCCGACGATGGAGGGTGAGCATCGAGCCCGGGTCGCGGTCCTGGGCCGCGACGTTGCGCGCGCGCCAGTCGTGCGAGAGCGGCAGCCAGGGCTCCACGGTCGAGAAGCCGGCGTGCTCCGTGTCGTCCCATTGCATCGGCGTGCGCTGCGGATCGCGCGAGAAGCCGGCCTCGTGGCGGCCCCAGGCGTCCTCGCCGCGGCCCGGCGGGATGTCGACGTTGGGCATGCCGATCTCGTCGCCGTAGTAGAGGGTGGGCGTGCCGCGCAGGGTGAACAGCAGCATCGCCGCGATGCGCGCCTGCGCCTCGCCCACCCGCGCGGCGACGCGCTTCTGGTCGTGGTTGCCCAGCACCCAGTTGGGCCAGCCGCCCTGCGGCAGCAGGCCTTCGTACTGGGTGACCAGCGCCGCGACCTCCCGCGCCTCCCAGGGCGTGAGGATGAGCTGGAAGTTGAAGGGCAGGTGTGCGCCCGAGAGGTCGCGGCCGTAATAGGCCATCAGGCGCTCGAGCGGCAGGTAGATTTCGCCGATCAGGAGCCGGTCGTCGTAGGCGTCGACGACCCCGCGCATCTCGGAGATGACGATCGCCATGTCCTCGTGATCGTTCGAGTGCGCCTGCAGCAGCGTGTCGATCTCCGGCATGCCGGGCTTCCAGCCGGGGTTCGGCGGGTTGTCGCGCAGCTCCGGGTCCTTCATGCAGTAGTAGACGACGTCTAGCCGGAAACCGTCGACGCCGCGGTCGAGCCAGAAGCGCATGGCGTCGTACATCGCGGCACGAACCTCGGGGTTGCGCCAATTCAGGTCCGGCTGCTCGGGCAGGAAGGAGTGCAGGTAGTACTGCCCCGTGGCTTCGTCCCACGTCCAGGCCGGGCCGGAGAACACCGAGATCCAGTTGTTGGGCGGCGACCCGTCGGGCTTCGCGTCGCGCCAGACGTACCAGTCGCGTTTGGGGTTGTCGCGGGAGGAGCGGCTCTCCAGGAACCACGCGTGCTGGTCGGACGTGTGGTTGGGCACGAAGTCCATGATGACCTTCAGCCCGAGCGCCTTCGCCCGCGCCACCAGCCGATCGAAGTCGTCCAGCGTGCCGAACAGCGGATGAATGCCGGTGTAGTCGGCCACGTCGTAGCCGTGGTCCTTCATCGGGGACGGGTACACGGGGCTGATCCAGACCGCGTCGCAGCCGAGCCCGGCGATGTGGTCGAGGCGCTGCTCGATACCCATCAGGTCGCCGATCCCGTCCGCGTCCGTGTCCTGGAACGAGCGGGGATAGACGTGGTAGATGATGCCGCGCTGCCACCATCTCGTGCCGGCGATCATGACGCTCCTCCCGGTTTGGCAGCCGGGTGAACGACGCCGCCGCGCGGGACGTTCCGTGCGCCGATCCCGGCCAGTCGAGGCCGCGTGCATTGCGGTGGCTGCGCCCGGCGGCATTGTCATTTTCGACGATCGTGCTATTTTCGGCCCCGGAGTGAGCGAGGAGGGTCTCCCCTCCCCACCCTTTTCATCAGCCTCCCAGGCTCAAGCGGAAGGCGAGGTTCAGGCTCGCCTTCCGCATCCAGCGGAAGCTGATGGACACGCTCAGGCGCGGAAATTTCCACGACATCGAAATGCCCTCCGTACGATCGAGCGGGTCCCCCGCCCGGAGCCGCCGGGAGGAAGCCCGGCGCGGGGCGCCTCACCGCCCTGGCGTTTCGTCCGATCGCGAGCGGCAACCCACGTGGACGGCGTAGCGCCCGCAACCTCGTCGGTGGCGTTTTTGTCGTCTTCGGACGCTCGGGGCGTTGCCGTTTTTCGGAAGGTGCGCTATCTTTCGAGCCGGAGTGAGGGGAAGGGTCTCCCCTCCCCCCTCTTTCGTCACTGTCTTGAGTACATGCGGAAGGCGAGTGTGAGGCTCGCCTTCCGCCCCCAGCGAACGGTGACCGACACGCTCAGGCGCGGAAAATTCCACGACATCGCTGTGCCCTCCGTGCGATCGAGCGGGTCCTCCGCCCGAGGGCGCCGGGAGGAAGCCCGGCGCGGGGCGCCTCACCGCCCTGGCGTTTCGCGCGATCGCGGGCGGCAACCTAGCGCCTTCCGGGACGGGCCGCCAGCGGGATGCGAGCATTTCGGTCGAAATTCGCCTGATACGCAGCCGTGTGGGGTGAAGCGGCTTGCCATTCGGCGCAGGCTTGCTATCTTCGTCATTGGAGTGAACGGGAAAGGGTTTCCCCTCCCCCGCTCGTTTCGTCAGCCGCTCAGGGCGACGCGGAAGACGAGGTTCCATCTCGTCTTCCGCACCCTGTGCAGCGTGACGGACACGGTCAGGCGTGAAAAGCTCCACGTCATCGCATGTCTCCTCCAGCGATCGAACGAGGCTGTCGCCCGCAGGCGCGCGGAGCCCGTCCCCGGCGCGGGGCTATGGACCGCCCTTGCGTTTCGCTCGATCGCCGCCGGCAACCTATCGGCCAGGCTCGCGCTCCGCAAGCCAAAGGCTGTATGTACGTCGCCTGACGACATAGGAGGCCGCGTCCCGCCCCGCCGCCTTGCCCTCCCCGCCCCGATCGTCCACCTTCGCACCCCGTCGAACCGCCCGAGAGTCGCCGCCGGTGCGCCCGTCCGTCCTCGATCCGCTCTTCGCCCCCGCGACCTCGCTGCCCGGCGTGGGGCCGAAGATCGCGCCCCTCGTCGACCGGCTCGTCGGCGAGCCGGGGCAGCCCGCGCGCGTGGTCGATGTCCTGTTCCACCTCCCCACCGGGGGCGTCTCGCGGAAGGTCGCGGGGAAGATCGCGGATGCGCCGATCGGCGAGCCCGTCTCCCTCGTCGTCACCGTCTCGCATCACCAGCCGGGACCGCTCAACCGCTCGAAGGCGCCCTACCGCGTCGTCGCCGACGACGACAGCGGGGACGTGGCGCTGGTGTTCTTCAACATGCCGCGCGCGCGCATCGAGCGGCTCCTGCCGATCGGCGCGCGCAAGGTCGTCTCGGGCAAGCTCGAGGTCTACGACGGCCGCCGGCAGATGGTGCATCCGGACCGGATCGTCGACCTCTCCGAGCTCGACACGCTCCCGGCGGTCGAGACCGTCTACGGCCAGACCGAGGGCCTCTCCTCGCGCATGATCGCGCGGCTGGCCGGCGCGGCGCTGGAGCGCGTGCCGGACCTGCCCGAGTGGCAGGACCCCGCGTTCCTCGCCCGCGAGCGCTTCCCGCCCTTTCGCGAGGCGCTCGCCGCCCTCCACCGGCCCGAGAGCCTGGAGGCCGTGGCCGGCGAGTCCGGCGCGGCGCACCCGGCCCGCCGGCGCCTCGCCTACGACGAGGCGCTCGCCTCGCAGCTGGCGCTCGCGCTCGTGCGCGCCCGCGCCCGCCGCAAGCCGGGGCGCTGCAATGCCGGCGACGGGCGGCTCGTCGAGGCGATCACGCGCGGCCTGCCCTACGCGCTCACCGGCGCGCAGGCCCGCGCGGTCGCCGAGATCCGCGCCGACATGGCGTCGGACAAGCGCATGCTGCGCCTCCTCCAGGGCGATGTCGGCGCCGGCAAGACCGTGGTGGGGCTGTTGGCCATGGCGAGCGCCATCGAGGCCGGCCGGCAGGCGGCGATGATGGCGCCGACCGAGATCCTGGCCCGCCAGCACTACGCCCGCCTGAAGCCCTTCGCCGACGAGGCCGGCCTCTCGATCGCGCTGCTCACCGGGCGCGACCGCGGCGCGGAGCGGCGCGCGGCGCTCGCCGGCTTCGCCGACGGCACGGTGCAGATCGCGGTGGGGACCCACGCGCTGTTCCAGGACGAGGTGACGTTCCACGACCTGGGGCTGGCCGTGGTCGACGAGCAGCACCGCTTCGGCGTCCACCAGCGCCTCGCGCTCGGCGCCAAGGGCAAGGCGGTGGACGTGCTCGTCATGACCGCGACCCCGATCCCGCGCACGCTGGCGCTCACCTATTTCGGCGACATGGACGTCTCGGTCCTCGACGAGAAGCCGCCGGGCCGCCAGCCGATCCAGACGAAGCTCGTCGCGCTGGGCCGCATCGGCGAGGTGGTGAAGGGACTGGGCCGCGCCATGGAGGCCGGCGCGCGCGTCTACTGGGTGTGCCCGCTCGTCGAGGAGAGCGAGACCATCGACCTCGCCGCCGCGGAGGAGCGCGCCGAGGACCTCGGCCGCTGGTTCGGCGAGAAGGTGGGCGTGATCCACGGCCGCATGCCCGGCCGCGACAAGGACGAGGCCATGCGCCGGTTTCAGGCGGGGGAGACGACGCTCTTGGTCTCCACCACCGTGATCGAGGTCGGCGTCGACGTGCCCGAGGCGACGATCATGGTGATCGAGCACGCCGAGCGCTTCGGGCTGGCGCAGCTCCACCAGCTGCGCGGGCGCATCGGGCGCGGCTCGGGGGCCTCGACGTGCTTGCTGTTGTACAAGGGCCCGCTGGGCGAGACCGCCCGGGCGCGGCTCGAGATCATGCGCGAGACGGAGGACGGCTTCCGCATCGCCGAGGAGGATTTGAAGCTCCGCGGCGAAGGCGAGGTGCTGGGCACGCGGCAATCGGGGCTCCCGGGCTTCAAGCTCCTGCGTCCGGAGACGGACGGGCGGCTGCTCGAGACGGCGCGGGACGATGCGCGGCTGGTGGTGGAGCGCGACCCGGGGTTGGCGGGGGAGCGGGGGGAGGCGCTCAGGGTGCTGTTGTATTTGTTCTCGCGGGATGCGGCGGTCAGGACGTTGGGGGCGGGGTGAGGGGCGCGCCCGCCCTCGGCTGCGGCGTGTTGTATCGAGCATCTTCCATCAGGGAAGATGCCCGCATCGTCGAGACTGCTCCCCTTGCGACCGACCCGGCCACGATCACCGGCCCGGCCGCATGCCGTGCGCGCGCTCGAACGGCCGGCTCGGCGCCCTTCCCAGCGCCCGTCCTCGCGCTCCAGCGAGCCGCGGAAGTCCTCGTAGGTGAGCATCGTCATGAGAGACCTCGCTCCATGCAGTAAACCATTCCTCGCCATAGCGAAGATCTCTTCTGACGTGCACGAGAGCATGAATATCGACAATTAACAACACGCCCGATCGCGCTCGCCCCCACCATCCCTGCCCCCTCCCCCGCGACCTCACGCCTCACCACCGTCGCGCACTTGTCACGGGACTGTCATCCGCGGAAAGTAACCGGGCCAGGAGCCGCACGGGACGTCACGCGAGCCGCGCGCGACGCCGGTGACAAGGCCGCCAGCCATAGGGGTCACGCCGATGTACTTCCGCACCTTCGCAGCCGCCGCGGCGCTGCTCGTCGCGACGGGCGCCGCCCAGGCCGAGTTCACGCTCGGCGATCGCTTCACCGACGCCGACGGCGATCTCGTCGCCGACATCCCGAGCGATCCGTCGCAGCAGATCGATCCCGGCACGCTGATCTTCGCCTACACGCCGGTCGAGGACCCCGCGGTCTATGCCGAGGTGTGGGCCGGGTTCCTGGAGCATCTCGAGGCGGCGACCGGCAAGGACGTGCAGTTCTTCCCCGTCCAGTCGAACGCCGCGCAGATCGAGGCCATGCGCGCCGGGCGCCTGCACATCGCGGGCTTCAACACGGGCTCCAACCCGCTCGCGGTCGCCTGCGCGGGCTTCCGTCCCTTCGCCATGATGGCGGCCGCGGACGGCTCCTACGGCTACGAGATGGAGATCATCACCTATCCGGGCTCGGGCATCGAGAGCGTCGAGGACATCCGCGGCAAGCAGATGGCCTTCACCTCCGAGACCTCGAACTCCGGCTTCAAGGCGCCCTCCGCCCTGCTCGCCTCCGAGTTCGGCATGACCGCCGGGACCGATTTCGAGCCGGTGTTCTCGGGCGCCCACGACAACTCGATCCTCGGCGTCGCCAACAAGGACTACCCGGCGGCCGCGATCGCCAACTCGGTCAAGGCGCGCATGCTCGATCGCGGGGTGGTGAACGCCGACCAGCTCTCGGTGATCTACACCTCGCAGACCTTCCCCACCACGGGCTACGGCGTCGTCTACAACCTCGCGCCCGAGCTGCAGCAGCAGATCCGCGACGCGTTCTTCTCCTACGACTGGGAGGGCACCGCGCTCGCCGAGGAGTTCGGCCGCAACGGCGAGGACCAGTTCATCGAGATCTCCTTCCAGGAGAACTGGGCCGTCATCCGCCAGATCGACGAGGCCAACGGCGTCGAGTACACCTGCAACTGATCTCGCCCACGAGGGAGAGATCTCGGCGACGCGGCGCCCTCGGGCGGCGCGTCGCCCGTCGCGAAACGGGGGGAGAGTGGCATGCTGCGCGTCGAGGGCCTGACCAAGCGCTACAAGACCGGCGACCGGGCCCTGACGAACGTCTCGTTCGAGGTGCCGTCGGGCCAGGTCGTCGGGCTGATCGGGCCGTCCGGGGCCGGCAAGTCGACGCTGATCCGCTGCGTCAACAGGCTCGTCGAGCCGACCGGCGGCAAGGTCTTCCTCGGCGAGCGCGAGATCACCCGCGCCGGCCGCGCCGACCTGCGGCGCGTGCGCCGGCGCATCGGCATGATCTTCCAGGAATACGCGCTCGTCGAGCGGCTGACCGTGATGGAGAACGTCCTGTCCGGACGGCTCGGCTACGTGCCGTTCTGGCGCTCGTTCCTGCGGCGCTTCCCGCAGGCCGACGTCGACAAGGCCTTCGCGCTGCTGGATCGCGTCGGGCTCACCGATCACGTCGACAAGCGCGCGGACGCGCTCTCGGGCGGGCAGCGCCAGCGGGTGGGCATCGCGCGAGCGCTGGAGCAGGACCCGGAGCTCCTGCTCGTCGACGAGCCCACCGCCTCGCTCGACCCGAAGACGTCGCGCCAGATCATGCGGCTGATCTGCGAGATCTGCCGCGAGCGGCGGCTGCCGGCGATCATCAACATCCACGACGTGCTGCTGGCCAAGATGTTCGTCGACCGCATCGTCGGCCTGCGTGCCGGCGAGGTCGTTTTCGACGGCCCACCCGAGGCGCTCGACGAGGCGGCGCTCACCGCCATCTACGGCTCGGAGGACTGGCAGGCCATGCGCCAGGAGGCGGACGAGACGGCGCGGGACGCCGCCGACGCCGCCGACTTCGAGGCGCGCGCGAAAGCGGGCGCGGCATGAACGCGCCCTCCCCGCTCGCCGCGCGCCCCTCCGCCCCGCTCGCCGGGCGGCGCTGGAAGCGCCCGCCGATCTTCATCCAGCGCGGCTGGCTGCGGCTCGTCGTCTACGGCGGCTTCGCGCTCTACCTCGCGCTCGCGATCTCGACCGTCGAGGTGAACTGGGCACGCGTGGCGGAGGGCATGGAGCGCGGCCTGCGCTTCGTGCAGGGCTTCCTCACGCCGGACTTCACCTCCCGCTCGACCGACATCGTCAAGGGCTTCGTCGAGAGCCTGACGATGACGCTGACGTCCACCGTCGCGGGGGTGATCCTGTCGATCCCGATCGGCATCGGGGCGGCGCGCAACATCGCGCCCCTGCCGGTCTACGCCGTGTGCCGCGCCATCGTCGCCGTGTCGCGCTCCTTCCAGGAGATCATCATCGCGATCCTGCTCGTGGCGATGTTCGGCTTCGGCCCCTTCGCCGGCTTCCTGACGCTGACCTTCGCGACGATCGGCTTCATGGCGAAGCTGCTCGCGGAGGACATCGAGGACATCGACGAGGCCCAGGCCGAGGCCATGCGCGCCACCGGTGCCGGCTGGTGGCAGGTGCTGAACTGGGGCGTCCAACCCCAGGTCCTGCCGCGGCTCGTCGGGCTCTCGATGTACCGGCTCGACATCAACTTCCGCGAATCGGCGGTGATCGGCATCGTCGGCGCTGGCGGCATCGGGGCGACGCTCAACGTCGCCATGGACCGCTACGAGTACGACACCGCCGCCGCGGTGCTGCTCCTCATCATCCTCATCGTCATGGCCGCCGAGTATTCCTCGAGCTGGCTGCGCAAGCGGATCCAGTGATGCCGGTCTCCCACGTCGCCGATCGCCCGGTCTGGACGCGCCGCACCACGCGCGAGCAATTCGCCGCCTATGCCGGCTGGCTCGCGCTCGTGGCGCTCACGGTCTTCGCCTTCCAGGTGATGACGCGCGACACGATCTGGTTCTTCGTCCTGGACGCGCCCCGACAGGCGGCGGACCTGCTCGACCGCGCCTGGCCGCCGCGCTGGTCCTACATGGAGCGGCTGTGGGCGCCCTTGTGGGACACGCTCAACATCGCGACGCTCGGCACGCTGCTCGGCATCGTCATCGCCGTGCCGATCGCCTTCCTGGCGGCGCGCAACACCACGCCGAGCCTCGCCTTCGCGCGGCCGATCGCGCTCTTCGTCATCGTCGCCTCGCGCTCGATCAACTCGCTGATCTGGGCGCTGCTGCTCGTCGCGATCATCGGCCCGGGGCTGCTGGCCGGCATCATCGCCATCGGGCTGCGCTCGATCGGCTTCGTCGGCAAGCTGCTCTATGAGGCGATCGAGGAGATCGACGAGAGCCAGGTCGAGGCGGTCAAGGCCACCGGCGCGCGCGGGGCACAGGTCATCGACTACGCCATCGTGCCGCAGATCCTGCCCACCTTCGCCGGCGTCTCGGTCTTCCGCTGGGACATCAACATCCGCGAGTCCGCGGTGCTGGGCCTCGTCGGCGCGGGCGGCATCGGCGTGCAGCTCAACTCCTCGCTCGCGCGCCTCGCCTGGTCGGAGGTGACGGTGATCTTCATCGTCATCCTCGCGACCGTCGTCGTCTCGGAGTGGGTCTCGGCCAAGGTGCGCGCGACCATCATCTGACGGCCGGGCGCCTCAGCCGCTGCGCGCGAGGAAGCGCGCGAACTGATACGGATCCTCCCCGTCCGGCCGCATCTCGGGATAGAGGCGCGCTTCGGCCGGCTCCGGCAGCCAGTCGGTCGCGACGCCGCGCAGCTCTCCCAGGTAGGGACCCGCCGTCTCCAGCACCTCGGCGAAGGGCAGGTCCTCCGGTTCGCAGAAGCCCCGCGCCGGGTTGCGCAGCACCCACACGAGCGCGCCGAGCGCGCCGGCCGCGACCTGGACGGCCGTCGGGTTGTGCCCCGGGAGCACCGCGCGGGAGCTCGCCACGTCGAGATATGACCCGTACCACAGCCCGCCGATCCGCGGGCCGAGCATCAGCACGCCGAGCTCGTCGGCGCCGGTGACGATGTCCTCGTTGAGGATGACGGCGTTCTCGGGGATCGCCCAGCCCTGCATGCCGACCTCGAGGATGCTGCTCAGCGCGGCGTCGCACGGCAGGTAGCTGTAGGCCACGGTCGGGCGGTAGACGGCGACGCCGTCCTGCGAGACGGTGAGGTACTCACTCGTCGTGATGCACTCCGAATGCGGCAGCGCGATCCCGATGATCGCGCCCCCGCGCGGGACGTAGCTGCGGATGCCGACACCGACCGCCGGGCGCGGCACGTAGAGCGCGTTGCCGGGCCCGTGCCCGTGCGCGCGGGCGCCGGGTGGGAGCGTGCGCTCGTGCGTGCCCCAGCCGATCTCGCTCGGCCGGCTCGCCTCCTCGATGAAGCCGACGATGCTCCAGGTGTTGTGGAAGTGCCCGGGCCGGCGGGGGATCGACGACACCTGCGTGTCCCGCTCGCTGAAGTGGACGACCCGCACGTCGAGCGTGCGCGCGAGCTCCGCCCAGCCCACACGGCTCGTCGGCGGGACCGCCCCCGGCTCGACGCTCTCGGCGGCCTGGAGGAGCGCCGCCTTGACGAAGTGCGAGACGAGCCCCGGGTTGGCGCCGTGCCCGAACACCGCCGTCGGCCCGCCCGGGCGCCAGGACTCCCGCGCACGGCCCCGCGCCTGCGCATGATACCAGTAGACCGTGCGCTGCTCCGGCGGGAGGCGCTCCTCGAACACGTCGCCGTCCCACGGCTCGAAGGCGGTGTCGATGTAGAGGACGCCGTTCCTCTGGCACCAGTCCGCAAGGTCGAGGCAATCGACCGAGACCGCGAGGTTGACGAGGAGATCGCCCGGCCCGAGCAGGCGCGCGAGGTCGTCCCGATAGGTCTCCTCGCGCAGCCGGCAATGGCGGTAGGGGATGCGCGCGAGCCGCGCGTCGGCGGCCACCGCGCCGGGCTCCTCCGCGCTCGCGGCCACGATCTCGAGCGTCGCGTCGAGCCCCTCGGCGAGCATCATGTCGAGGAGGCAGGTCGCGATCGTGCCGTAACCGAGGACGACGACGCGTCGCGTGACCGCGGGGTCGGGACGAAGCGTGATCATGCCGGCGACCTCACCGCGAGCGCGACCCGCACCATTTCCGCGAGCACGCCGGCGACGGTCCCGAGCGCGTCCTCGATCTCCGCCACGCCGGCCGTCAGCGGCGGATAGAACAGGAGCGCGCTGCAGCCTTCCGGGTGGAGCAGCACGCCGGCGTCGCGCAGGCGCGCGCAGACCGCGTGCACCCGCTCGGCAGGGAGGTCGCCTCCGTCGGCGGTGTCGCACAGGCGGATGCCGATCATCAGCCCGGCGCCCTCGATGCCGCGCACCATCGGGGACGCGGCGAGGGCCGCGAGGGCGGGGTCGATCGCCCGGCGGGTCGCACGCACCGCACCGGGCACGTCGTCCGCGGCGAGGATCTCGAGCACCGCGAGCCCCGCCGCCAGCGCCGCGGGGCAGCCGTCCATGGTCGAGCCGTAGCGCAGCGGGCCGTGATCGCGCGCCGCCGTGAAGCGGGCGAAGACGTCGGCGTCGAACAGCGTCGCCGCGAGCGGCAGGTAGCCGGCGGACAGGCCCTTGCCGACGACGAGCGCGTCGACCGGCACGTCGCGCGGCCACGCGAACCAGGAGCCGCAGCGCCCGAGCCCCGTGGCGACCTCGTCGGCGACGATCGTCATGCCAGCCGTGCGGCACAGGGCGACGGCCTCGGCGAGCCAGTCGTGCGGCAGAGCGAGCGCGCCCTCGCAGCCCATCACCGGCTCGGCGATGAAGGACTGGAGGCGCTCGGGCCCGCGCGTCTCGACGAGGCGGCGCAGGGCGTCGAGGCCGGCGCGGGCCCCGCGTGCGTCGAGCGGCGCGGGGATGTGGTGGAGGCCCTCGGGCAACGGCGCGATCTGCGCGGCGTCCTCGGGCAGGCCCGAGACCGCGGTCATCAGGTAGGAGCTGCCGTGGAAGCCGCCCGCGATGGCGACGATCTCCGTCTTGCGCGGGCGGCCCTCGCGCAGGGCGAGCTGGCGCAGCGTGAGCAGCGCGCCCTCCGTCGCCGCCGTTCCGCTGCAATGGAACATGACGCGCGCGAGATTCGGGGGCGCATTCTCGAGCAGGGCCGCGGCGAGCCGGTCGGCGGCGCGCGAGGGCGTGTCGATCAGGCTGTGGAAGGTCAGGCGGTCGAGCGCCTGCGCGATCGCCCGCGAGATGCGCCCGTCGCCGTGGCCGAGGTTGACGTTCCACAGTCCCGCGGACGCGTCGAACAGCGCCCGCTCGTCGGCATGCACGAAGGAGCCGCGCGCATGCGTGAGCCGGAGCGGATCGCCCGCCTCCTCCATGCGCGCCATGTCCGTCCAGGGATGCCAGACGTGGTAGCCGTCGCGCCGATCCGCCGGGGCGTGTCGCGAGGTCATGCGGTTTCTCCTTTCGAGTTTCGGCTCGTCGGGCGCCGGAGCATGACGAGCGCCGCACCACCGGCGATCGCCGCCGCCGCGGCGACCATCATCGGCATGGCGTCGGGCCCGAAGCGATCGATCAGCACGCCGGCCGCCGGCGGGCCCACGAGCTCGCCGGAGTTCGCCGAGAGCACGAAGACGGCGTTCGCCGTCAGGAACAGCCCGGCGGGCACGCTGCGCCCGAGCATGACCATCGCGGTCGCGCGGTAGGCGTTGATGATCGGGCTCCAGAGCAGCACGACGAGCATCGTGGCGAGAAGGCTTCCCGTCACCTGCGTGAGCGCCAGCGAGAGCACGAAGCCGAGCGCCGAGAACCAGGCGACCGCCCGCGCCGGCGAGACGGCGTCGATGATCTTGCCCGTGTGCCACGCGAACAGGCACTGCCCGGCGAAGAAGACCGAGAGCAGCAGCACCGCGTCCTCGCTCGCGAGGCCCTTGGCGATGCCCCAGGCGACGAGCATGGCCCAGGGCACGCTCTCGAACACGCCGGAGATGAAGGCGATGAACAAGAGGCCGGGGAAGAGCATGGCGACGCGCAGCAGCTCGCCGCGCCGCGCTTCGCTCTCCGCGAAGACGGGCGGCAGCCGCAGCGCCAGCGCCATCAGGCCGGCGCAGGCCATGAACCCGGTCGAGACGGCGAAGGGCAGCACGCCCTCGAACCCGACGAGGTTCGGCACGAGCGAGCCGCACAAGGCGCCGATCGACGGAGCGAGACCCCAGATCGACATGATCCGACCGAGCTTCGCCGGGTTGACGACGCGGATCATCACCGCCTCGCTCGCCACCCAGAACATCCCGAAGCAGGCGCCGCCGACCGCCTGCAGCGCCATCATCGCGACCGGTGACGGCATGAGCGGCAGGAGCACGATCGGGGCCGCCGCGCCCACGAGCGCGATCGCCAGCGCGCGGTCCACCGACAGCCGGCGCAGGAGCCGCGGGTACACGGGCGCCAGCAGGGAGATGGGCAGCGCCCAGACGCCGATGACGAGGCCGATCGTCAGGTTGCTCTCCCCCGCGGCGGAGAGGCCGACCACGAGAAGCGGGTTGAGGAGCCCGTAGGCGGCGAAGGCGACGCCCGTGAGCAGGATGATCCAGACGACCTGCCAGCGCAGCCCCGTCGCCGCGAAGGGTGCCGCGACGGATGCCGCGGAGGGGGCCGCTGCGGGGCCGCTCACGATCCGACCCCGTAGCCGAGGCGCCGCATCGCCTCGCCCGCGATCGCCTCGCAGGCGCCGACCTGGTCCTTCGTCAGCACCTCGGCCCACCGCCCCGAGACCCCGTGCTGGAGATGCTCGGGAGCGACCTGCGCCAGCTTCTCGAACGAGACGCTCTGCGCCACGTCGCGCAGGTCCGCCGGGCCGACGTCGAGGCCGAGATGGCGCGCGAGACCGCCGACGGTGCCCTCGAAGTCGGAGAGGATGTCCTCGTAGCGCACGACGTGGATGTCGTGGGTCTCCTGCACGGCGAGGACGCCCGTCACGTGATCGCGCCAGTCGCTCATGAGCGCCTCGAGATGCAGATCGAGGAACTCCGCCGGCGAGCGCGCGGGCGACCAGCCGTAGCGCCTGAAATAGGGCTTGAAGGCGAACGTCGACCAGGAGACGAGCCGGTCGCGCGGATCGCGCACGAGGTAGAACCGGCCCGAGAAGCGCGGCAGGATCTCCGCGTGGCGCGGCCCGATCGGCGAGTCCGAGGTGACGAGCGTGCTCGCGGCGATGTACGCGTCGAGATCGAGGACGAACTCGCGCATCAGCACGTCGACGTCGCAGAACAGGCCGATCGGCGAGATCGTCAGATGATCGAGCGCGAAGAAGTCGAAGGGCTGATCGGGCCAGGCGTCCCGCTGGGCTCGGAAGCGGTGCCCGTCGATGAAGCTCCGCGGGGTCGTGCCGGCGGCGCGCTGGAGGGCGCGCACGATGGTCCAGACGAAATATCCGCCCGAGCGGCTGAGGTTGAGCTGCAGGGTGGTCATTGTCGGCGCTCCCCCTCACCGCTTGCGCAGCACGATGATCATCCGCGTCGCCGCGGGATCGCCGAAGCCGATCGCCTCGTCGAACCCGCCCCACACGCCCACGAGGTCGAACGTCCCCGTCGCCGAGGCGATGGCGACGACCTCCTGCACCGTGATGAAGCGCTCGACGGCCTCGGAATGCGACACCGTGCGCGTCCCGTCCCGCTCGACCTCGATCATGGTGCGCGCCCGCGCCACCTGCCGGACCGGGTCGAGCTCCGGCGGCTCGACGCCGTAGGTGATCGTCACGCGCGTGCCGTTCTTCTCGCCGGCGTAGATCACCGGCTCGTAGTGCCAGACGTTGACCTCGCGCGGGTGCATGTTGTCGAGAAAGTAGAGCCCCCCCGGCTCGAGCGCGTCCGCCACGCAGCGGAAGTGGTCGCACAGCTCCTCGAACGTCTGCAGGCTGTCGATGCCGTCGAGCATGGCGGCGGCGGCGTCGTACCGTTCCGGCACCGCGAAGGCGCGCATGTCCGCGGCGAAGAAGCCCGCCGGGCTGCCCGTCGACGCCGCCTGGTCGCGGGCGAAGGCGATCATGCTCTCCTCGAGGTCGAATCCGGCGGCGCGCTTGCCGGCGCGGGCCATGTGCCGCGCATGGTAGCCGGGGCCGCAGGCGACCTCGAGGAACGAGGTCATCTCCCGCCCGGCCTCGCGGGCGAAGAGGCGCTCCATGAAGGCCGTCTCGGCCTCGACGGGGCGGTCGAAGACGACGTCGTAGACGAGCGCGTCGCCGTAGAGCTCGCGAAACTCGGCCATCAGGCGTCCTCCAGGAACGGCGCGACGAACGGCGCGACCCGGTCGCGCGCGACGAAGCAGTCGGCGTAGAGCCCGTTGAAGTTCGTGCGGATCGCGGTCGAGTACGCGCCGAGATCGTGGAACGCGAGCCAGTCGCCGGTCTCCACGGCGTCCGGCAGCCGATAGCCGTCGCCGAGATGGTCGACGTTGTTGCAGGTCGGGCCGAACAGGCGGAAGGCGCGCGAGCCCCCGGAGAGCGGGCGTCCCAGGCGCGTCGCGGTGATGCGCACCCGCGTGCCGAGCAGCGGCATCTCCGAGAGCGCACCGTAGTAGCCGTCGTTGACGAACAGGTCCGCCCCGCGCCGGAGCGTGACCTTGGTGAGCACCGACAGCGCCGGTGCGACGAGCGCGCGCCCCGGCTCGCACAGGAGCCGCGGCGGAGCGTCGGTGCCGAACGCCTGCGCCGCCTCGCGGACGGCGCGGAAGTACGGCTCGAGCGTCAGGCCCGGGTTCGCGTAGGCGTGGGGAAAGCCGCCGCCGACGTCGAGCAGCACCGGCGCGACGCCGCTCTCCCGCGCGCAGGCGACGGCGAGCGCGATGGCGCCGCGATAGGCGTCCGGCTCCTCGCACTGGCCGCCGACGTGGAAGGTGAGCCCGGGCCGCTGGCCGTTGCGGACGATGGCGCGGCAGCAGGCGGCGGCATCCGCCGGGCCGAGCCCGAACTTGCCGCTGATCGGCACCGCCGCCGTCGCGTCCGGCACGTCGAGCCGCACGGCGAGGCAGACCTCCGGGTCGCCGTCGGTCGCCTGGCGGACCTTCTCGACCTCCTCCAGGCTGTCGACCGCGAAGGTGCGGGTGCCGAATTCCCGGTGGGCGCGGCGCACCGCGCCGGCCGGCTTGACCGGGTTCATGAAGTGGACGCGCAGGTCCGATCGACCCCGCACCGCCCGCTCGATCTCGCCGATGGAGGCCACGTCGAGATCACGGATACCGGCGGCGATCACGGCGTCGAGCACGCGCGGATCGTCGTTCGCCTTGACCGCGTAGAGCGTCGTGCCGGGAAAGCCCGACAGGAAGGCATCGCAGCAGGCGGCGATCCGCTCCTCGCTGCGCAGGTAGATCGGGCCGTCCTCCAGCATCCGGTCGATGTCCACCGGCGTGAGCGGGGGCTCGCGCGATTCCTCGCGCGCGGGCCCGGCGACGATCGGCGACGCGGTCATGCGCGCCTCCCTTCGCCGGCACCACCCTCGCCGGCGCCGCCGCGCCGGCTCACCGCACCCAGCCTCTCGCGCGCGAAACGCTTCCAGAAGGCGCCATAGCTCGCGGCGGAATGCGGGTGACGCAGGCGCCGGGACAGGTGCGGCAGGTGGTAGATCGGCACCTCGGGAAAGCGATGATGCGTGGCGTGGCGCGTGTTGTTCATGCACAGGATGTCCGCGAGCGGGCTGTCGGTGAGCTCGAACGAGTTCTGCTCGGCGGCCCGATCGTCGAGGTCGGCGAGGACGTGCTCGGGGAACTCGATCATCACGTGGCTGATCGTCGCCGCGAGCAACGCGATCGCCGCGTAGGGCCAGACCCAGGGCACGAACGTCGCAAGCGCGACGCCGGCGGCGATCCAGGCCGCGGCGGCGAGCCGGTACTCGAGCACGATCTTGCCCAGGATCTTGTCCGGGAGCGGCACGGTGCCGAGCAGGATCTCGTCGATCTCCGCGCGCAGCCGTTGCGGCGCGACGAAGGCCTGAGCCGTCCGGCGCAGCGCGCTCGACCAATGCGGCACCATCAGGTGGTGGCGCACGACCTTCGGCAGGTCGCGGATGGAGCGGACGTCGGGATAGTCGAACCCCTCGATGCGCGGGTCGCGGTGGTGATGGAAGTGCGTCCAGCGCCATTGCGACCACGGCAGCAGGAACGGGAAGGTGACGATGTTGCCGAGCACGCGGTTCAGGTACCACACGCGCCGGGTGAAGAAGCGCCCGTGCATGAGGGCGTGGCCGAGCTCCAACCCACGCGCGAAGAAATAGCCGAGGACGGCGCTGGCGGTCCCCGCGACGAGCGGAACGTCGATCCCGTATCGCGCGATCGCCCAGACGCACACCGACAGTACGCCGAAGTGAAGCAGGAGAGCAGATGCGGCTCTCCAATCAGATGGCTCGTATTCGCGCCGGATCATCCCGTCCGTTCCATGCGCGCTCGTCGCTGAGTTCGACATGTCGACCCCTCGATAGGCAGATGAAGATCCCGGCAGCCGTCGCGACGGGCTCGAGATGCGAGCCGTCGCAGTGCCTCCACCGGGACGGAGGCTCGCCCGGCCGACCCGTGTCGGATCCTCGTGTGCGACCCTAGCGGGTACAAGACAATCCCAACCGCCGGGACAAGGCAAGCTACGGGCTAAACCGGACGTTTATCGGCGTCACGCTTCGGGCTAGGCTCCTCGGCGATCTCGGATCGCGCCTCGCAACGAAAGCACCCCATGAGAGCAGTCGGGAGGACTTCGCGCATCGGCGACCCGTTCGTCGACGTGTGCATCGTCGGCGCCGGCGCGGCGGGCCTGCACACGGCCCTCTCGGCCGCCGAGCGCGGCGCGTCGGTGGCGGTCCTCGAGCGCGGCGCCATCGGCGAGGCGGCGTCGGGGAACAACGGCGGCTTCCTCGATTGCGGCTATTTCTCGCTCGACTTCGAGGGTCTCGTCGCCCGCGTCGGACGAGCGCGCGCGCGGCGCCTCGTCGAGCTCTCGGTTCACGGCTGGGCGGTGGCGCGTCGGCGGGCGGCCGCCGCGGGGATCGTCGGCCGTCGCGGCATGCTCACCGTCTCCCGCCACGCGCCGGGAGGCCTGCGCGGCTTCGCCCGCATGGCCCGCGAGACCTTCGGGCTGAGCGTCGACTGGGTGGCGCCGGGCGAGCTGGGCGACCACGTGCGCGCGCCGCACTATCACGAGGGGCTCCTCGACCACCGCGGCATCACGATCGCGCCGGATGCGATGATCCGCGCGCTCGCGGGCCTCGCCCGGGCCGGCGGCGTGCGCGTGCTCGAGCACGCCGAGGTCCGTGGCCTCGCGCGCGACGGCGGACGCTGGCGCGTCGAGACGTCGGCCGCGACGATGATCGCGGACTCCGTCGTCGTCGCGACCGGCGACGCCGGCGCCCTCGCCGGCCCCGAGGCCGCCCCGGCGTTCGGCCTGTACAGCCATGTCGCCCTCAGCGAGCCGCTGGACCCGGCACGCGTCGCCGAGGTCCTGCCCTCCGGGCTCGCGGTCGCCGACACGCGCCTCGGCTGCGACTACTTCTCGATCACGAACGAGGGGCGCCTGCGCTGGGGCGGGCGTCTGGCGGGGGGCCCTCAGCCGCGGGAGTCGGTGCATGCGGCGCTCGCCCGGGACATCGCGGCCACCCTGCCGACGCTGGGGCGCGTGCGGCTGGAGCGGGTCTCGAGCGGCGCGATGCACTACGGCCGCGCGCGCATGCCCCGGATCGGGCGCTCCGCGGCGGGCCTGCTCTACGCGGGCTGCTTCGGGCACATCGGCAACGCGACGACCGCCATGGCCGGCGAGGTCATCGCCGATGCGCTGTGCGGGGACGAGCGGTCGCTGCGCCTGTTCGCGCCGTTCGCGGGCCGTCGCGGCGGCGCGCTGCCCCTCCCCATCCCGCTGCCGGCGCGCTCGCGGCTCGTGGCGGGCGCTCTGCGTGCGCGTGACGCGCTCGACGAGATGCGCGCGCGCGCCGCCGCGAGACGGCCCTCCCCCGATGACGCTCCCCCCGCCCTCGAGCGTCCCCGCATGCCGGCGCTCGCGCGCGTCGACGTCGAGCTCGTGCAGCGGCCCGACGGCTACCTGGTGCGCTCGCGCGCTCCGCTGCGGCCGTTCGAGCCGACCCTCGTCGCCCCCTTCCGGTACTGGGCGCGGGTCATACCGCGCGCGACCTTCCTCGCGGAGCGCGGCCCGGACGGCGCCTGGCGGGAGCTGCGCTGGGGCGAGGCGCGCCGGACGGTCGACGCTCTCTCCGCACGGCTGCTCGCGCAGGGCGTCGGCCCCGGCGACACCGTGCTGATCGCGGCGCCGAACGGGATCGACCACGGCTGCCTAGTCCTCGCCGCGATGCAGATCGGGGCGGTCGTCGCCCCGGTCTCGCCCGCGCACGTGTCGGGCGAGGACGCCTTCGAGCCGCGCCTCGACGCGGTTCTGGACCTCGTGTCCCCGCGCGCGGTCTTCACCCGGGACGCGGACGCGCTGGCCGGGAGCGACCGGATGCGGGCGCATCTGCGCGACACCGGCGCCGTCCATCTCTACGCACGTGGCGCGCCGGGTCCCGGCAACCTCTCCGCCGGGCGCATCGCCGGCGCACCCGACGCGGCGGTGGAGCGCGCGGTCGCGGCGCTAGAGGCGGGGACGCCCGCGCGCATCACCTTCACCTCCGGCTCGACGGGCCGCCCCAAGGGGGTCGTCGCGACGCACGGCATGCTGAGCGCCCAGCAGCAGATGATGGCGCAGGCCTGGCCGTTCCTGGAGACCGCGCGGCCGGTCCTCGTCGACTGGCTGCCGTGGACCCACGTCTCCGGCGGCGTCAACTCCTTCAACATGACGGTCCGCAACGGCGGCGCGCTCCACATCGACGACGGCCGTCCCACGGCGGACGGCATCGGCCGCACGGTGGAGAACCTCACCCGCGTCTCCCCGACCTGGTACACCAACGTCCCCCTCGGCTGGCGGCTGCTGGTGCCGCGGCTGGAGGAGGACGCGGGCCTGCGCGCCTCCTTCCTGCGCCGCCTCGACATGGCCCTCTACGGCGGCGCCGCGCTCGACGGGGATCTGTGGGAGCGGCTGCGGCGCATCCTCGACACGCGTCCCGGAGGTGCGCCCGTGATCGGGTGCGGCTGGGGGAGCACCGAGACGACCTCGACCGTCACGGTCACCCATCACGCCGCGGCCCGCAACGGCGAGATCGGCCACCCGCTGCCGGGCCTCGAGCTCAAGCTGGTGCGCACCGGTGACGGCTTCTCGGCGCACGTCCGCGGGCCGAGCGTGGTGCGGTCCTATCTCGGGGACGTCGGCTGCCCGATCGACGACGAGGGGTTCTACGCGATGGGCGACGCCGTCGGCTTCGTCGATCCGCAGGATCCCGAGCGCGGGCTGCGCTACGAGGGGCGCCTGGGCGAGAGCTTCAAGCTCTCCTCGGGTGCCTGGGTCGAGGCGACGCTCCTGCGCACGCACCTCCTCGCCGCGCTCGCGCCGCACGCGAGCCAGGTGCTGGTCGCCGGCCCCGGGCGCGAGCGGCTCGTCGCGCTGGTCTGGCCGGCGAGCGTCGCCGACCTCGACCATGCGCGGCGCGGGATCGACGCGGCGCTCCACCGCTTCAACGACGCCAATCCGCGCCGGACCCGGCGGATCGCCGCGTTCGCCGTGTCGACGCACGCCCTCTCGCTCGCCGCCGGCGAGATCACGGAGAAGGGCACCATCAACCAGGCGCGCTGTTTCGAGACACGCTCGGCCGAGCTCGCGGCTCTCGACGCGCGCGCGCTCGCCGTCTCGGCGCGGTGACGGAGCAGGATACGACCGTGCAGACGAGGCCGGGCCCACGCAACGCCATCACCGACGTCGAGGGCGTCCTCGTCGGCAGCGCCCATGACGAGACCGTGGTGACCGGAGCGACGGCGGTGCTCTTCCCCACGCCGAACGTCGGCGCCGTCGACGTCCGCGGCGGCAGCCCAGCGACGCGCGAGACGGACGTCCTGCGCGGCACCGGCGCCACCGAGACGATCGACGCGATCGCGCTCGCGGGCGGGTCGGTTCACGGGCTCGCCGCGGCGGACGGGGTCGTCGAGACGCTCCAGGCGCGCGGCCGGGGCTTCGCCGTGCGCGACCTCGTCTTCCCCATCGTGCCCGCGGCCGCGCATTTCGACTTCTACGGACCCGGAGACAAGTCCCTCGCGCGGGCGTCGCTCTATGCGCGGCTCGGGGCCCGCGCCGCGGCGAGCGCCGACGCGGACCCGCGGCTCGGGAATGCCGGGGCCGGCTACGGCGCGCGGGCCGGCAAGCTGAAGTCGGGGCTCGGCACCGCCTCGATCGTGCGCGAGGACGGCGTCGTCGTGGGCGTGCTGCTGGCCGCCAACCCGACCGGGTCCGTGCTGATGCCCGGTACCGACGCCTTCTGGGCCTGGAGCGTCGAGCGCGACGGGGAGTTCGGCGGACGCCGCCCCCCGCCGGACTGGAGCGCACCCGCCACGCCCCCGCTCGGGGGGACGGCGCGGGAGCGCGCGAGCACCGTCATCGGCGTCGTGGCCACCAACCTCGCGCTGACCCGCCCGCAGCTCGAGCGGGTCGCCGCGATGGCGCACGACGGCCTGGCGCGCGCCATCGTACCCGTGCACATGCCCGAGGACGGCGACGTGCTCTTCGCCGTCTCGACGGGCGCGCTCGCCAAGGACGTCGACCTGCGGGATCTGGGCCTCGTCGGCGCGCTCGCGGCGGACGTGGTGGCGCGGGCGGTCGCGCGCGCCGTCTACTGCGCGCGGACGCTCGACCGGCTCGAGGGCTACCGGGCACGGATCGGCGAGACGGAGTGAGCGCGCGCTCAGCGCGCGAGCCAGCCGCCGTCGACGGGGATCACCGCACCGTGGACGAAGTCCGCGGCCGGCGAGCAGAGGAAGACCGTGACGCCCGCGATATCCCGCGGCGCGCCCCAGCGCCCCGCGGGGACGCGCGCGAGGAGGGCTGCCGTGCGCGCCTCGTCGGCCTGGAGCGCCGCCGTGACGTCGGTGGCGATGTAGCCCGGCGCGACGGCGTTGACGTTGACGCCGTGCCCCGCCCATTCGTTGGCGAGCGCCTTCGTCAGCTGCGCGATCGCGCCCTTCGAGGCGGCGTAGCCCGGCACCAGGATGCCGCCCTGGAACGAGAGGACCGAGGCGGTGAAGACGATCTTGCCGCCCTGCCCGCGCGCGATCATCCGCGCGCCCAGCGCCCGGGCCAGGCGGAACGGCGCCGTGAGGTTCACGTCGAGCACCGCGTCCCAGTCCTCGTCGGAATGGTCCGTCGCCGGCGCGCGGCGGATGATGCCGGCGTTGTTGACGAGGATGTCGATCGCCGGGCCCTCGTCGAGGCGCGCCACCAGCGCGTCGAGCGCGGCGCGGTCGCCGAGGTCGCAGCACTCGGCGGTGAAGCGCCGGCCGGTGGCGGCGATCTCGGCGCCGACCGCCCCGCCGTCGGCCTCGAGCCCGGAGCTGACGCCGACGATGTCGGCGCCCGCCTCCGCCAGCGCCACCGCCATCGCGCGGCCGATGCCGCGCCGGCAGCCGGTGACGAGGGCCGTCTTGCCCGTCAGGTCGAAGAGCGAGGCGATCGTCATGGCGGGCTTCTCCTGCGATCGCCGGCTCAGAGCAGCCGGCGGGGGTCCTCGATGAGGCGGGCATAATGCGCGAGGAAGCGCGCCGCGTCCGCCCCGTCGATCACGCGGTGATCATAGCTCAGGTCGAGCGGGACCATGGGGCGCGGCACGAAGCGCTCGCCGTCCCAGACGGGCGTGATCTCGGTGCGGGTGAGCCCGAGGATGGCCACTTCCGGCGGGTTCACGATCGGCGTGAAGGCTCGGCCTCCGATGCCGCCGAGGTTCGAGATCGTCATGCCCGCGCCGCCCATCTCGTCCGGGCGCAGCTTGCGCGCCTGCGTGCGCCCGGCGAGGTCGGCGATCTCCTCGGCGATCTCCCACAAGCCTTTGCGGTCGGCCCCGCGCACCACCGGCACGCTGAGCCCGTGGGGTGCGTCGACCGCGATGCCGACGTCGATCCAGTGCTTCAGGATCAGCGTCTCGCCGTCCTCGGAGAGCGAGGCGTTGAAGCGGGGGAAGTCCTCGAGCGCCCGCGACAGCGCCTTGACGTGGAAGGCGAGCGCGGTGAGCCGCACGCCGCGAGCGGCGGCCTCCTGCTTCATCGCGGCGCGGAAGGCCTCGAGCGCGGTGACGTCGGCGCGGTCGTGGTGGGTCACCGCCGGGATGCGCGCCTGCGCCGCCGCCATCGCCGCCGCCGAGACCTTGGCGAAGCGCGAGAGCGGCTCGCGGGTCGCCGGCCCGTAGGCCTCGTGCTCCACGGCCCAGTGGCGGGCGTGGGTGTCCGCGGCCGGCGCGGCGCCGCCCGACAGCTTCCGGTCGACGTCCTCGCGGGCGATGCTGCCGCGCCCGAGCTCGCGGCCGAGCGCATCGATATCGACGCCGTTGCGGCCCGCATGCGCCCGCACGGAGGGGCTGGCGATCACGTCGGTCATGTCCGTCTCCTCACCAGGCCGCCGAGACGTACTGGCTTTCCATGAATTCCAGCATGCCCTCGTGCCCGCCCTCGCGGCCGAGGCCGGACTGCTTGACGCCGCCGAAGGGCGCCGCCGGGTCCGAGACGAGGCCGCGGTTGAGCCCCACCATGCCGTATTCGAGCCGCTCGCAGACGCCGAGCCCGCGCTTCATGTCCTCGGTGAACACGTAGGCCACGAGGCCGTATTCGGTGTCGTTTGCGCGGCGAATCGCGTCCTCCTCGTCGGAGAAGGTCTGGATCGCGGCGACGGGGCCGAAGATCTCGTCGCGCAGGCACTCGGCATCGTCGGGTACGTCGGTGAGCACGGTCGGCGGGTAGAAATAGCCCTTCCCGTCGGGACGACGGCCGCCGAGGCGCACCGTCGCGCCCTTGGAGACCGCGTCGTCCACGAAGGCGGCGACCTTGTCGCGTGTGTCGGCATTGACCAGCGGGCCGACGTCGACCTGCGGATCGAGGCCGTCGCCGACCTTCAGGGCGGCCATCTTCTCGGTGAAGCGGGCGGTGAAGGCCTCCGCCACGCTCTCGTGGACGTAGAAGCGGTTCGCCGCCGTGCAGGCCTCGCCGAGATTGCGCATCTTGGCGAGCATCGCGCCCTCCACCGCGGTGTCGATGTCGGCGTCGTGCAGCACGAGGAGCGGCGCGTTGCCGCCGAGCTCCATGGCTGGCTTCAGCACCTGGTCGGCGGCGCTCCGCAGAAGCGTGCGGCCGACGCCGGTGGAGCCCGTGAAGGACACGACCCGCACGCGCGGATCGTGCAGCATCCGGTCGACGATCGCGCCGGTGCGCCGCGAGGGCAGCACGTTGACGACGCCCGGCGGCACGCCGGCCTCCTCCAGCAGCGGCATCAGCGCGAGCATGGTCAGCGGCGTCTCGGAGGCGGGCTTGATGACGACGGGGCAGCCGGCGGCGAGGGCCGGCGCGATCTTGCGGGTGCCCATGGCGGCCGGGTAGTTCCAGGGCGTGACCAGCACCGCGATGCCCGCGGGCTTGTGCTGCACCAGGATGCGCGCGCCCGAGGCCGGCGCGCGGGAGACGAGCCCGTCGGCGCGCACGGCTTCTTCAGAAAACCAGCGGAAGAACTCCGCCGCGTAGGTCGCCTCGCCCCGCGCATCCGCGCCGGCCTTGCCGTTCTCGAGCGTGATCAGCCTCGCGAACTCGTCGCGCCGGGCGCTCATCAGCTCGAAGGCCTTGCGCAGGATTTCCGCCCGCTCGCGCGGCGTGCGCGCGGCCCAGGGGCCGAAGGCGCGGGCGGCGGCGTCGAGCGCGGCATCGGCGTCGGCCGTGGTGGCGGAAGCGACGGAGGCGAGCACGGTCTCGTCGGCGGGGTTGATCACGTCGAAGCGCTCGCCCTCCGAGCCGGGGCGCCAGGTGCCGTCGATGTAGAGGTCGGTGTGGTCCATGATGCGATCCAGACTGGTCAGAGGAGGTGGCGCAGCGGCTCGGCGAGCCGGCCGGCGAGCGCCGTCACGAGCGCCAGAGCTGCGCGGTCGTCGAGCCTGTCGGCCGCGTAGTCGAGGACGAGCGCGATCTCGTCTCCCGCGGGGACGAGGGTGAGCGCGGGCGTCGCGAGCCCGCCCGCTCTTGCCGAGACGATCGGCGTATCGAGGAGGTCGCGCACGACGAGCGCGGGGGCGGCGGCGTCTTCGCTCGGCGCGAGCGTCGCGAGGCGGGCGCGGTCGGCGTCCGCGTAGCGGACGGGCTCCGCGCCGTCGGCGGTCTCGACGGCGACGACGAGGGGGGCCGGCCCGGGATGCGAGCCGCGCAGCCCGGCGGCGGCGAAGGCGGCGAGCACGGCCGCGCGCGGGTTCGCGCCGCAGCCC